>JAHHSW010000195.1 GCA_020024985.1 Anaeroplasmataceae bacterium
CTTTAACTGCTAAAATAGAAAATACGATAGAAATAACACATATTCCAATTAATACCAAAACGTTTGTAGCGTAGCTTAAATCGTAGATTCCCTTTAAGACGGCATCTGCTCCAGGATAGTCCTTAAAATGGAAAATATGACCATATCCACCCATTGCCCACCTTGTTACAGCTAAAGCACTTACCCACTCTGTATCACCAAGATCAACTATTACTCCACTTAATACAACCTGAGCAATTATAATAAATAAAACAGGTAAAATTGCTGTATCACTGCTTTTAATAATAGCTGATATAAATAAGCCAACACAGGTTGAGGCTAATAATACTAAATAGGTAAAGAAAAAATAATTAACATAAGGCACTACACCTGTTAAATTAAATGGTAGGGCTAGGCAGGTACCTGTAACTAAGACTATAGCCTGGAAAAAGCAGATAACTCCTTGTACCACTACCTTAGATAAAACATATGAGGTAGAAGCTAAGCCTACATTAGTTTCTCTTATTAATACATCTCTTTCCTTACATATCTCTCTATAGGAATTAAGGGTAGCCATAATAACACAAATAACAGAAATAACAAACATGGTCATTTGAGCAATGAAGATTTGCTCAAAATGCCTTGATACCGCTGTTAGGATAATTATAAGCATTATAGGAGCCTGGAAGATTAATGACAATAGGGAAATTTTATCTGAGGCTATTAAGGAAACATATCTTAAGCATAATGCCTTAAAATGATTCATATTAATAAATAATTTACTCTTGAGCCTTTTTATTATCACAATTCTTCACCTCACCCTCATTACTAGAAGCCTCATGCTTCATACTATTATCGCTTTCCTTATTCTTATTATATAGCTCATCCATTTCGTTAACCATTTTAATATAATCAGGATCAGCTAATAGCTTATTATGATATAAGCTAACATTTTCCTTTATGGCTAGCATAGAAAATATTTGACCATACTTCTTTACACCAAAATATTTAAATATATTTTTAGGTGCTCCGTAATAGCAAAGGCTTCCCCCCTTACCTAAAAAGGCTATTTTATCACACTTATCCACATTCTCCATATTATGGGTAATTATTATAATTGTCTTTCCAGAGGCAGATAGCTTCTTTAATAAGGACATAAGCTCATAATCTAAATCCGGAGAAAGACCAGAGGTTGGCTCATCTAAAAATATAACCTTAGGATTAGCTAAAAGCTCCATAGCTATACTTACTCTTTTTCTTTGGCCACCACTTAGGCTATGAACAATTACATCCTTCTTTTCTAATAGGCTTACCTCCTTAAGAGAATCAAGGACTAGCTTATTAAGTTCCTCTTTTGTTAAATGATGATGCATTCTTATTTGTGCATAATAATATAAGGTTTTATAAACACTTAAATCAGTATGCATAATATCATATTGAGGTACATAGCCTACTATCTTTTCATAGGAATCTAAATATTTATAATAATCATTATTATCATAATAAATCTTACCCTTAGTCATTGGCCTACGTCCATTAACACAATCTAAAAAGGTACTTTTACCAGCTCCAGAGCCACCTACTATAGCTACATATTCACCCTCCTTAATGGTTAATGATACATCATCCACAAGCTTTACTTGTTTATGGCTTTCAAAGTCCTTAACAGACTTAGAAATATGATGAACATCTATTCTTATACCTGTATTAGAGGCACTATGAAGAAGCTTATCTCCAACAAGCATATAAATAGCTCCAGGAAGAGTAATAGTATCATAATTCTCAAGAATTTTGTTTTTATATTTCTTACCATTAATGATTAAGCCATTAGCTGAGCCTAAATCCTCAATATAATAAATATCTCCATCATGAATAATCCTTGTATTTCTACTATCCATCTGAGGATTATCAATAATTAAATCACATTCCTGACTGCTTCCAATAATAAATTCAGTCTTCTTAGTTAAATCGATTTCTCTTCCTATAAGACCAGAATCTATTCTTTCAGGCTTTTTATCCTTATATTCAACAGCAATAATCTTATATCCCTTATAAACAATTGGCTTATTATATTTTAAAGGCTTTATATCACCCATTTTCATTTTTCTAAGCCCATAGCCAAGACGAACATCTGATTTATTGATTATCTTCCATTTATCATTGATATTTAAAAATTCAATATCACCCTCTATTGGAAGCTTTAATCTCTTTTCGTTTTTTAAACTTATAAGCTTACTGTCCTTACCAAGCTTATAGTACTTACTTTCATTTTCATAAATAATTCTTACCAGTAGCAAATTTGCCACCCCCCCTTATATAAATTTGATATTTCCTAATACTCCTTTATTATACCATAC
>JAHHSW010000196.1 GCA_020024985.1 Anaeroplasmataceae bacterium
GGATTGTGCGGGCTTTTTGCATTGATATCTTTTCGTTAGAGGGCATTTACTTCCTTTTATTATTGTACGATGTTTCCTAAGTGGAAACATTTTTTCTCTTACTATGACCTATAATAAGGCTGTAGAAGGAATTAGGGGATATCATCTGTTCTAAATATTAAAGATTAAGAGAAAGAGGTAAAATAAAATGTTAGGTGCAATTTTAGGAGATACAATAGGCTCAATTTATGAATTTAATAATCATAGATCAAAGAAGTTTGAATTATTAGGTAAAGGGAATTTTTTAACTGATGATTCAATTATGACCTTAGCAGTAATGGAAATAATGCAAAGACGTCTTTATAAGGATAAGGATGCAATTATAGATACTTTAAAAAAATGGGGTAGAGCTTACCCAAATAGAGGCTATGGTGGTATGTTCGCATTATGGCTAGGAAGTGATATGAGGGAATCATACAATTCATATGGTAATGGTGCTGCTATGAGAATATCTCCAGTAGGCTATTATTGTAATAGCGAGGAGGAGGTAATTGCTGCGTCTCGTGCAGTTACTGAGGTTACTCATTCACACCCTAATGGAATTAAGGGTGCAGAGGTTGTGGCAATGTGTATTTATTATGCTAAGCTAGGGAAATCTAAGAATTTTATAAAGTCCTATGTAGATAGGTATTATAGCTTAGATTTTAATTATGAAGACCTAAAAAGGCATTATAGATTTAATGAGACATGTGAAGGTAGTATTCCACAGGCTATTTGGTGCTTTTTAAATAGTAGCTCATATGAGGACACTATTAGAACTGTAATATCTATTGGTGGTGACTGTGATACAACAGCTTCAATAGCTGGTGGTATTGCAGAGGCATATTATAAGCACATTGATTTAAGGCTTATAGATAAGCTTAAGAGCTATATACCCTCTGATAAGGATGGCTGTAGGCCTATGGAGGTTTTAAATAATTATTTAGCTGATAGAGTAGCGAGCCTTACAGGTATAGAGGAAATAAATGAGAAAACATTTATTTTAGCTGAGACACATAGTGATGGAGTCTCTAGTGCTACTAGCTACCAATATAGTAAATGTAGAGATATACTTATTGATTATGTATATGAGGTATATGAGAAGGAAGGCCTGAATAAAGCTTTACTTTTAGATTTAGATAATGCTAGAAAAGGCTCATTTAGAGAATTAAATAACACCTTTTTGAGAATAAATAAGGAATCTAAGTCTATTATTTCATTTACTATTTATAACAGCCCTAGGGCAGCTATTATAGCTATGGGAGAGGATGCGGAGATGAGTCCATCCCTATATAGTCATATTTTTAATACAATTTATCTAAAAAATGAAAATGAAGCTGACTAGTGGTATAATAAAATATTATTAAGCAATATCTAATTATATTTGGGAGTGATTTAAAATGGCTTTTAGAATAATATATGCAGATTTATGTGAAATGAGGGTGGATGCAATAGTTAATAGTGTAGGCATAAACTCTCAGTCTATGGGTGCAGTTTGTAAAAGTATAGCCTTTAAGGCAAAATCAAAGGAAATTGATGAGCTACTATTAACACATAAAGAGGGTAGGGTATATGATTTATATGTTACTGATGCAGGTCTTTTACCTGCAAAGCATGTAATTCATATTGTAACTCCATTTAAAATGTTTGACGATGATGAGCTATTAAAGCTAAAGGAAGCATATAGGCTAGTAATTAATGAGGCCTTAGCTCGTGGTTATAAGACATTAGCTATTCCGTTCATAGGTACAGGAGCAAATGGGTATAGAAGGTCTGAGGTATTTAAAGCAGCAAGCAGTATAGGGTTTGATTATATAAACAACTCAAATATTGATATTTCCTTAGTTATGTTTAATAAAAGGCTAGAGACTACATGCAAAGAAAAGGAAATACAAAAGCTAAGAGAACTAAATCTATTGATGGGAAAAAGCAAGGAATATATTGAGAGCACATATGCAACCAAGTATATTAATGAGCAAATGGAAGCATCAATAAATGTAAATAAAATATTTTCATTGATGAAGAAAAGCGAAATGTTTAACCCCAATGGTATCGTATTAAATGCAATGGATTTTATTTGGCAGTATATAATAGCCAACAAATTAGATAAAAACTTATTTTATATGTTAGCCTTATCGAGAGGCTCCGTTTCTAAATGTATTAATGGAGTTTTAGGCTTTAAGAAAAAATATATATACATAGCAGCCTTACTGTATGGCTTCAATAGAACTGTATTTTTACAGGCTATGAGCTTTGCCGGCTATAGCTTTAATGTATTAGATTCATTGGATATGTGGATGTATAATTA
>JAHHSW010000197.1 GCA_020024985.1 Anaeroplasmataceae bacterium
GTTATAATATTCATCACTATGAATAGTTAAGCTCTTATCATCAACTGAAATATTATTATCATCTATAACGGTAAAATTCGAAAATGAGATAATGCTTATCGCAAATAATATACCAATTATCACAAATGATGCATATAGTACCTTTGTTTTTCTAGTTTTAGCTCTTATATTTTGATAAGAAATTTTAATATTTTCTATAAAGCTCTTAAAAATGCTTCTTTTTTTACTACCAGTAGAAAAGAATGAGGTATCAAAGCTATCATTTTTAAAGTCCTCCTTAGATATTTTTTCATAATGCTGATCTAAGGCTCTAATATTACTTTCGCTTAATAGCTTTATATTTTGATTACCCTCAATATAGAAGGTACCATTTCTCTCTATTACCCTAAGCTCTAGCCTCTTAGGCTTACTATCAGTATAATAATCTAGGCTTAAAAGCTCAGTATTAATCTCCTCCTTAGCTAAATCCTTAAGGTATATAGTGTTTCCACCCTTATTCGCAATAGTGCTATTAGAATCTGGTATAAAGCCATCCTCTACTGTACCATCCTTAATTAAATAAATATAATCAGAATAGAAGCTTGCAATCTCCTCATTATGAGTAACCATTAAAACTAGGTTATTCTTACTTATATTTTTAAGAATATTCATAATATTAATAGTATTCTCATGATCAAGGTTACCAGTAGGTTCATCAGCAATAATTATTTTACTCCTCTTAACAAGGGCTCTAGCTATAGAAACCCTCTGCTGCTGACCACCAGATAGAGCACTAGCCTTCTTTTTACGGTACTTATACATACCAACCTTTTTTAAAACATACTCTATTCTTTTAGCTTGCTCAGCCTTATCATAAATATTTACCATTTCTAAGGCAATAGCGAGGTTTTCATAAACACTTTCCTCTAATAATAAATTATAGTTTTGAAAAACATAGCCAATTTCTTCTCTTCTATAGGCATCTATTTTCTTCATATTAGAGCTTTCTACAACTAATCCATCATATTCAATAGTGCCACTGGCCCTATCAAGACCACCTATAACATTTAAAAGGGTGGTTTTACCACTACCAGATTGACCAAGGAATGATATAAGGCCGGTATCAGGTAGGGTAAGTGAGGTATTATTAATTACATGAATTTCATTACTCTTACCCTTATTATAATATTTATTTAAATTATTAACCTTAATCATCCTAATCACCATCCCTTAGGGTATTATTAATTGTTTCTCTAAATACTCTTCTATTAAATTTATGAGCAATTAAAATACCAAATACTAGCATTACTACTAAATAAAAGGCTATTGGAGCTAGGCTAATATAATTTATATAGCTTAGCTTAAAAATAAGACCAATTAAATAAGCTAGTAAAATACCTAAAATAGAGGAGGCTAATGACATTATTCCAAGCTCAATTTTAGTCATTCTACCTAAATCCTCCTTTATAACCCCTAAGGCTCTTAGGGTTCCATAGTCCTTAATTCTACTTTGATATACCCTAGAAATAATAGCGTATGAAACAAAATACATAGCTACTATTGATAAAATAGTCATTACTAAAAGAGTATTTCTTAAAACCTTATTAATACTAGAGGTTGAATAATCAGAGGCTGGAAGAGTTACATCAAAGCCCTTATTAATAAGCTCATTCCTTATAGAATTAGGGTTTTTAGCCATAAGGCTTGCCATATAGGGCTTAATGTCTAGCTTAAAATTTGCTGATTTTGGATTCGCTAGCAATAAAGTAGGCTTATTTATAGAGCTATCATAGCTAGCTATATAATCAAACTCTACTGGGTAGGTATCTAAAATAGTACATTCAAGGCTTGTAAGCTCAAAGCCCTCTGGTAATAATAGGGTTGTCTTACTAGCTAAATCCTCATTAATACCCATAAGCTTAATATCAAAAAAGTCATTGGCAGTAAGCCTTAATAAATCTATATTTAAATTAAGCTTCATTTCATTAGAAAAGCTTCTATAGGGCTTAATAGTTGGGTAGGTAACCTCATCTGAATAATAAATACCTGTTATTTTACCAAAGCTAATATAACTAGACATTGTCTCAAATAAATAAGAGGCCTCATTATTATAGTACTCCTCCTTATTAGCTATAGGAGTTCCCTTAGGATAAATATAGGCAAGCTCATTATCATTAGCTGGGGCAGTACCATAAATAAGCCTTCTATTCATATCTACCTCAGTTAAATAGATGCCTTCACTTCTACCATTAAGCTTAATATTATGCTCCCTATTTTCAAAGAAGGGATTAATGCTCATATTTTCATAATTAAGCTTATTTATATCTAGGCTCTTTAAA
>JAHHSW010000198.1 GCA_020024985.1 Anaeroplasmataceae bacterium
CATAAAAAGTGGTGATTAATGTGATAGACTTAAAATCTATTAAAGACCCATCGTTTGTTAAAGGCTTATCAAAAAAAGAGCTTCATGAGCTTTGTGATGAGATTAGAAGCTTTTTGATAGAGAGTATATCTAAAACAGGAGGACATTTAAGCAGTAACCTTGGTGTTGTTGAGCTAACTGTAGCAATGTACTATGTTTTTGATTTAGAGCACGATGAGCTTTTATTTGATGTAGGGCATCAGGCGTATGTTCATAAAATATTATCAGGTAGAGCTGATAGGTTTGATACCTTAAGACAATATAACGGCTTATCTGGATATATTAATCGTAAGGAAAGTAAATATGATGTTTGGGAATCTGGACATTCCTCAACCTCAATTTCTGCCGCAACGGGCTTAATGCTTGGTGGGGATAAAAGAGATGTAATTGTTATTGGAGACTGTTCAATTATGAATGGCGTAGCCTTTGAGGGTCTTAATTTCCTAGGACAATTTAAAAAGCTAAATCCAATTATTATATTAAATGATAATGAGATGGGAATATCAAAATCAGTAGGAGCCTTATCTAAAACCTTTAAGATTTTACGTGGCTCTAAGCTAAAAAGAGGAACAAAGGCCTTTGTTACTAAGGTGTTCCCTAATTTTGTCCCAGATATGTGTCATAGCCTTAAGAACTTTTTAAAGGCTATACTAAAGAGATTTAATGTTTTTGAATCATTAGGCTTTGATTATTATGGACCTTATAATGGTAATGATTTAAATACTATGATTAAGGTTTTAAAAAGAATAAAGAAAAATAAAAAGCCAGTAATTTTACATATCAATACTATTAAGGGTAAGGGCTATTTACCAAGTGAGGGTGATAAGATTGGTAATTATCATGGAGTTGGCCCATTTAATGTTGAAACCGGAAAGCCTTTAAAGGACAATAAGGATATGCTTTCATATTCTCAGATTGTTGGAAAATACCTTGTTGAGAAGAGAAAGAAGGAGGAGTTTCTAGTTATTACTCCTGCGGTTAAGGTTGGTGTTAAGCTTGGTGAATTTGCTGAAGCCTACCCTGATGATTTTTATGATGTTGGTATTGCTGAGGAGCATGCAGCTGTAATGGCAGCGGGAATTGCTCTTAGAAAAAAGAATGTAATTTTACTAATGTATTCAACCTTCGCTCAAAGAGCCTATGATGAAATACTAAATGATATAGTTAGACAAGATCTTAAGGTTATTATTGGTATAGATAGAGCTGGTATTGTTGGTGAGGATGGAGTAACTCATCAGGGTATTTATGATGTAAGTATGTTTATGTCTATGCCTAATATAGTAGTAACTATGCCTAAGGATGAGGAGGAGGCAATTGGCCTATTTAATTATGCCTTTATTCAGGATAAGCCTATAGTAATTCGTTATCCTAGAGCCTCAGAGCTTAAGAAGTGTGATTTTGACTATGATTATGTAGCCTCTCTTGATTGGACTACTTTAAAGGAAGGTAGTAGTGCAATAGTAATTAGCTATGGTATGGATGTTGAAAAGATTAGTAAGCTATGTACTGAAAAAAATATAGATGCAATGGTAGTTAATGCAAGATGCATTAAGCCTATCGATGAAAAGACTCTAGATAAGCTATTTAAGCTTAATAAGCCAATTTTAGTTGTTGAGCAAGCTGTTGCCTCAGGTACACTTTATCATAAGATACTAGATTTTAAGGAAAGAAATTCCTATACCGCTAGGGTATATTCACATGGCTTTAGCTGTGATGATTTAATCCCACATGGAAGCCTTGCTGATATTTATGATTTAGTAGGCTTATCAAATGATAAGCTTTTAAAGCTAATAAATGAAATTATAGAAAAATAAAAAGAGCCTGTTCGGTTTTGTAAGCTGAACAGGCTCTTGATTTTATTGTTAAATTGCTTTTAAATAATTAATTATTTCATCTACTAAATAATCAGGGGTAGAAGCACCTGATGTGATTGAGATAGTAGAAGCATCCTTTAAATCTAAAGGATTTAAATCCTTAATAGTCTCTATAAAAATAGCCCTTTTAGCTGATTTTAAGGCAATTTTATAAAGCTTATTACTATTGCTAGAAAGCTTGTCTCCAACAATAATACATAGATCAGTAGGCTTTTGATTATATACAGCCTCCTGACGCTCAGTAGTGGCTGTACAAATCTTATTATCAATTATGGCCTCTGGATATTTTTCCATAAGCCTTTTAAAATATTCAGCTAAATCAAATAATGATAGGGTTGTTTGATTAGTTATATAAATATTTTTATTATTTATAATTAAATCATTAATATA
>JAHHSW010000199.1 GCA_020024985.1 Anaeroplasmataceae bacterium
GTATCATGAATTCAAATAAAAGGGCAAAATATTTAGAAATATTTGAAGACATTAAAAACAAAATTAATAATGGTGAATATAAAGGAAATGATAAGCTTCCCTCTAAAAGAAATATGGCTATAAATTTAAATGTGAGCCTAAACACCATAATTAATGCCTATAACCTTCTTCTAGATGAGGGCTACATTTATTCCATTGAAAAAAAGGGCTACTTTGTATCAGATCAGCTCCTTGTTAAATGTAAAAGGCATAATACCATCGAGGTACCCATAAAGCCTAAGGGCTATCCCTATGACTTTACCTCTAAAAATGTTGAGGGCTTCCCTGATAGCTCATTTAAAAAGGCCATAAAGGAGGCACTAGGAAATTCTTCCTACCTTGATAAAAATGAGCTTCTAGGCTCATATAGCCTAAGATATGAAATAGCTAATCACCTTAGCATGAATAGAGGAATAAATGCTTCAGTTGATAATATAGTCATTGGTACAGGTATTGAAATGCTTGAGGGAATATTAAGGCTTATAGATATTGATACTATAATTTTAGAAAATCCTGGCTACCATAGGCTTAAGGATATCGCAAGAGGGCTTAATAAAAATATAAGCTACCAGGAGCTTGATTCTAATGGTATTACAATTCCTAAGGAGCCAGGTATTTTATATACTACACCATTTAACCAATTTCCTACTGGTATAAAAATGACTATCAGTAGAAAAAAGGAAATTATTAGCTATTTAAATACTACAGGAAGCTTCCTTATAGAGGATGATTTTGATGCTGAATTTAGGATTAACCAAAATCCTACTACTGCCTTATATAGCATTGATAATGAAAGAGTTATCTTCTTCTCTACCTTTTCTACAACTATGTTTCCAGGCTTAAGAATTGCTTATTCAATTCTTCCAGATACGCTAATGAAGAAATACAAGGAATATTATAAGGGCTATTCATCTCCTGCTAATAGCCTAGCAATGGAGGCCTTAGCCTGCTTTATAAGAGATGGAAGCTATGCATCACTGGTTAATAAAAGGAAAAAGCTTTATCTAGAAAAAAGAAGGCTATGCATTGAAGCTCTAAAGGAAAACTCCTTTAGCTTTAATGAAAGGGCTAATTATCTTTCTCTTCTTGTTTATACTAATAAGGCTATAAAGGAGGAATTAATTACTGAGCTAAGGACTAACGGAATAAATATTATGCCACTTTCTAGCTATGATATTTTAAATAGAGAAGGTAATATATTAGTCTTAGGCTATACCTCTATTCCTAAGAGTAAAATAAGAAATGGAATTTGCTTAATTAAAAAAATAATAGGTAGCAACTAGGCTACCTATTTTTTAACGAATTATTTAAGGTTTATTTTATATTCTTAGGGTCAGTATCTCTATCTTCTAAAGCATCAGCTGAATAATTATCATCAATATTAGATGTATTTTCCTCTGGCTCTACTACCTCTACATCTACTACCTCAGTAGGAGCTTCCTCTTGCTTTAGATTATTTGTATCTAAAACCTCAGCCTCTAAATTAGCATCTATATCATCTAAAGAATTTTCATCCTCATGCTTCTTCATAGCCTCAGGCTTAACACGCATATCGATATTCTTATTAAGTCTATTAGCTCTTGGCATACTACTTGTCTCAGTTTTCTTACCTGTAATTTTTGACCAAAGCTTTCTACCCATGTTAGCAAGCTCTCTAAACTTGAATAATAATAGATATACAACGAAGATTAATAATACTAATAATAGTACCTCACCCATTGTCTTCCAAGTTACCCAGCCTGGTACTAGCTCCTTTTGAGTAAATGCCTGAAGGTAATCAGGGTATCCACCCTCCTTAAGCTTTTTATCAAATGGCTCTATTGTCTTTTCAAACTCCTCATAAGCCTTCTTATATTCATCCTTACTAATTTCACCATTTCTATGCTTATCATATAATGGCATTAGCTTGTCATAGGCTTCATATAAAACCTTTGTATCAGCAAAGAAGCTTGATTCAGCAGTTGCCTCAAAATTGAAGTTAAATTCAATATTGCTGCTATAAACTGGCTTACCCTCATTATCATTAATATTGAAGGCAACAATTGGGCTTTCTGGATTAAGCTTAGCTCTTACAGCCTCAATCATAGTTTCATCAATAATAATAGAATAGAAATTCCAAGATTGAGCAAAGCTATTTAAATCTCTATTACCCTTTAATACTGACTCATACTTATCTCTTGGAGTAGCCTCGAAATTATCAGCATTAATTGAGGTTGAGGTTGCAAATAAATAATCATAATGCTCACCAGC
>JAHHSW010000002.1 GCA_020024985.1 Anaeroplasmataceae bacterium
TTTCGTTAAGCGACTCGTTTATTATAGCATTTTAAAATTTTAATGTCAAGCACAATTTTATCATTTTTTTACTTTTTTTATTAATTTAGTGCCACTTTTTCTAGAGAAAAGCCATACCCAATAACAACGCTCTACTGCGTTTCTTACCGCTTGATTTTCTAAAAAAATCCGATTGTATCGAGCTTTTTTTAAGGCTTGGATAGCTAAATTATGCTGTTTTACTTTTTATCTATATTTCTTTACAATTTAAAAGATTTTTTAAATAAAAGAGGATTCCCATATTATAATGAAAATCCCCCTTAATTTTATTCATTTATTACCTTTAAAATGTCATTACTACTGATTTGACCTTCTCTTAAAATCTTAAAGCTATCTCCTGTAAGGAATACTACTGTTGATGCTATATTTGATGAAGGTAAATTACTTGGATATATAAGATCTACTAAATCATGATAATTTTCATATATTTCATCATATTCATTAAATGGAACCTCACCAGACTCATTTACTGAGGTAGTTAGCATTGGTCCATTATCCTTTAATAAATCTAAGGCTAGGCTAGAATTAGGAATTCTAATACCAATTGTCTTATACCCTATCCTTTCAAAAACCTCAGGCTTACTATTTAATATTACAGTTAATGGTCCTGGTAGAAATTTATTGATTAGCTTTCTAGCTGTAGGAGTTACTACAGCAATTTCTTCTATTTGCTCTAAACTAGCACATAGGCAAGCTAATAGCTTATCTAAGGGTCTATGCTTTATTTCATAAATTCTTTTAATACCCTCTACATCAAAAATCTTAGTTCCTATTCCATAGACTGTATCTGTTGGAAATATAATTACTCTTCCCATTTGAAATCACCGACATAAATAAATGTCATTCTATCCTTTCCTTCTAAATCCTTTAATACCTCAACCTTAGACTTTGGAAAATACTCATGTGCTAAGGCAATCATCTCTTCCTTCTTATCATAGCCATGCTCAAAGCAGATAATAGCCTTATCCTTTAATAATGGCTTAACTCCGCTTAAAATAATTCTATAGAACTTCATTCCATCATTGCCGCCGAATAAAGCAATATTAGGCTCATTATCCTTAACAAGGCTCATAACCTCCTCGTCCTCTGGGATATATGGTGGGTTAGAGACAAAAATATCAAATTTTCTACCCTTGAATGGCTCTAGCATATCACCTTGGAAAAATTCAACTCCAGCATTAAACTTTTCGTTATTCACTCTAGCAACAGCTAAGGCCTCATTAGATATATCTGATGCAACTACATGCATATGCTTTTCCTCTAGGGCAAGTGAGATAGCTATACAGCCAGAGCCAGTTGCTAAATCACAAACCTCTACATCCTTACCCTTAAAGTGCTCATCATATCTATATAATATATTTTCTACAAGCTCCTCAGTTTCATATCTTGGAATTAATACATCCTCATTAACTATAAAGTCATAGCCATAAAAGCAGCTTGTACCAATTAAATATTGCATTGGCTTATTCTCATTAAGATATTTATCAAATACCTCATTAAACTTACTTTCTATTTCAGGGGAAACCTCATCATGCATCTTCATATAAAGCTCATTAGTCTCTAAGCCTGCAATATGCTCCATAAGTAGGATTACTGCACTCTCCTCCTTATCATGCATTATAGCTTCATTTTCCTTATCCTTTATAAACCTTTGATATGTCATACTTCCTCACTCCTTATAAATTTATCATTATCATAAATTAATCTAATATTAAAAATATCATCATTATCTAATAGCTTATTTAAAAATACATAGTCTCCCTCCCATAGAGGTAAGCTAAGTATATCCCCTTTATTTATCCAATAAAGGGTTCCCTCATTACAGCTAGGTAGGGGAAACTTATCCACCTTAGCAACATATAAATGCATACGCTCACTATATGAGGTATTAATAAAATCTACGATTCCTCTTTTTCTATAGCTAGTAAGCCTAATGCCTACCTCCTCATATACCTCTCTTATAAGAGCCTCATCAGGAGCCTCTCCCTTTTCTATATGCCCACCGATTCCTAGGTATTTCCCTTCATTAGAATCATTCTTCCTTTTGTTTCTATAAAGCATTAGATATTCATTTTTTTCATTTTCAATATAGCATAATACAGTTTCAATCATAATAATTTCACCAAAGAAATTATATCATATATTAAAAGGGATAAAAGCTTATCCCTTAATATTCTATAATTTTTTATTTAATAGCTCCTCATAATAATATTTTAGCTTAGCGCCAACATTAATTAAATCTCTTTCTGATGCAAGCATAAAGCCATTCTCTACCATTTCACTATTATCGCTAGAAAGAACCCTTTTAATAGCCTCTATAAATTCTTGATTGTTATTACACATAATTGCATCTCTACCATTTTCTAAATAGCTTAAGGCTCCTATATTTCTAACAATAGTAGGACATTTACTAGCTAGGGCCTCTAATACTACTATTCCCTCTGTTTCCTCATAGCTTGGGAAAAGGAAGCAAGAAGCTAAATGAAGCATTTCGATAATAACCTCCTGCTCAACATAGCCAGGTAATAAGCAGTTATCACTCTTATTTTTTATTGCCTCATTTATAAGCTTAGTATTAGATAGCTTATTTTTATTTCCAAACCAAATAAATTTAACATCCTTAAAGCTTTTAGCTATTTCAATAAAGTCATGGGTTCCCTTACGCTCAAAGGTCCAGCCAATACCTATAACCACCTTTTGGCCTGGCTCTATACCAAATCTAGCCCTAAGCTCCTGCTTTCTTTCTTCACTTAGTTTTACCTCACTATATCTTTTAACGTTTATTCCATTGCTGACATCAACAACAGGACATTTAATATAGTCATAATTTTCTATTAAGCTCTTTGAATATGGAGTTGGAGTAATAATTAAATCTGCCTTTTCATAAACCCATTCCATCATTTTATAAAAGAATGGCTTAGCTAACCACCAGAAGGCAAAGGAATTTCTAAAGTCCTCCTTAGTAGAATGGCCATGTACTATGATTGGTAAGCCCTTTTTCTTACATTTCTTTAATACATGTAGGCTCTTTAAAAAATATGTGTTTATATGAGCTATATCATAGCTATCCTTTGGATTAAGGGTAGTTTCAACGCCATTCATAGCTAATGATTTTTGCTGATGAAGCATAGCTCTTCCTATACCACTTTTTCTCATTGCCTTTTGATTTTCAAAATATAATAGTACCTTCACTAAAATCACTCCAATTTCTTTTTGATATGATAATTATAGCACATTAACTAGAAAAAAGGACCTCAATTAATTGAGATCCTTTAAAATTAATATTACTAATTATTACTTAGCTTCCTTGAATGCAGAAATAGCAGTTGTATGTAACTGAGCATCCTTATAAATGTATAAGAAGCCCTCGCAATTAATCTTATCTCCTACCTTTAATGCTAATGCTGTCTTATAAACCTCTGTATCAGCACCAGTTAGATAAGATTCAACACAGAAGGTTAAGGTCTTATCATTTAGCTTAACATCATAGTAGATATCTCCACCGCTCTTTTCAGGAGCCTGTACCTTAGTAACCTCTAGTCCCTTGAATAATACTCTTTGAGTTGATAAGGCTAAAAGCTCAGGAGTACCAAATAGACTTGTTGCATCCTTAGCCTTAGTTAAATACTTACCCTCAAGTACCTCATAGGTAGCCTCTGCACCAGCCTCTGAGCCTAAGATTTCAGTCATTCCTGACCAAGATCCCTTTTGACCAGTTACCTTAATTCTTGTACCAACTGTAAGCTTAGTATCAAAATCTTCCTTAGTACAAGGTAATTGATAAACAAAGTATGCACCCTCATTATCAGCAACGTAGAAGGTAGCCTTGTTCTCCCACCAGCCCTGACGTGCTTGAATAAATCCTTCAATTACAACAGTTTCACCATCAGCCTTAGCAACATACTCACTATAGCTTAATGCGCCCTCTGTCTTAGTTAAAACATTATTAGAAACT
This sequence comes from Anaeroplasmataceae bacterium, assembly GCA_020024985.1. GTDB lineage: Bacteria > Bacillota_I > Bacilli_A > Acholeplasmatales > Anaeroplasmataceae > Anaeroplasma. The sequence goes on from JAHHSW010000002.1 coordinate 3,995, forward strand.
GTAATAGCAATTGTATGTAGCTGTGGATTGTTGTAGCAATACATATAGCCCTCAGTAGAAATTACATCTCCTGCCTTTAATGCTAATGCTGTCTTATAAACCTCTGTATCAGCACCTCTTAAATAAGATTCTACACAGAAGGTTAAAATGCTAGTTCCATCTGTAACATCAAAATAAATATCTCCACCGCTCTTTTCTGGAGCCTGTACATCTACTACTGTTAAATTAGCAATAGAAACCTTTTGAGTTAAATGCTCTAATAAAAGCTTACTATCAAGACCCTCTAAAGGCTTTGCCTCATAAACCTTAGTCCCCTCAAGTACCTTATAGGTAGCCTCTGCACCAGCCTCTGAGCCTAAAACCTCAGTCATGCCAGCCCATGCACCCTTAATACCAGTAACCTCAATTTGATTACCTATCTTTAAATCCTTATCATATTGCTCCTTTGTACAAGGTAGCTCATATAGGAAATAAGCACCTACATTATCCTGTAGATAAATTGTCGCCTTGTTTTCCCACCAGCCTTGCTTATCCTGGATATAGCCTCTTACTGTAACCTCATCACCAAGCTTAGCAGCAACATATGCTGGATAAGTAGATTCGTTCTCTGGAACGGTTGGTGTAGGCTTTACTGTTGGCTCTACTGTTGGTTCTGTTGTTGGAGTTGTTGTTGGAGCTTCTGTTTTATTATTTTCCCCTGCACAAGCAACTAAAGAACCTGCAAATAATAATGATAAAGATAATAATGCCACTTTTTTCATTTTCATATCAAATTTTCTCCTTCCGCTTATTACATTCTAATTATAGTCTTTATTTACGGCAACTTCAACCATACTATAGATGGTTAACGCTTTCTTTTTCCATTTAAGCTAGAATAAAGAACATATCCACCCATAAGAAGCCAAACACCTCCTATTGTAGATAAAAGAATAATACCCTCCTTATATATTTTTCTATGAATTGTATTTTCTCCATCCATAAGCTCAGAAAGATTATTCTTTTCAATACATTTTTCAAATAGCTCATCTAGCTCCTCATATTTTTTATATCTATTGTTTTTACCACATACAGCCTCTATTAAATAAGAGCCAGCATCACGAACGTATGAAGAGCCATTAAATACTGGTGATATAAAGGTATTATCCACATTATCTAAAACTAGCTTAGAGGCATCTCTTTTAACCTTATATTCGCTAGAATCATTTAAATAGCTAGTAAAATTTTCACTTTCTGCAGCTCTAGAGGTTACTGGTAGGTAGCCCTCTGTTTTACTATAGGCAAGCTGTACCTCATCAGTAAGTAAGAATTGTGAGAATAGCCATGAGGCTATTACCTCCTGAGGATCATCCTTATTAAAGATACAAATAGATGGTCCCTGAGAAATCATTTGTGGATTAGCTGGATCATATTGAGGAACGGCCCTTACCACTGTTTCAAATCTAGGCTTACTACCATCAGCACCATTCGCATGATCTGATGAGGTTGCATCTACACCAAGCCAGGTCGCACCTGCAGTACTATCAATACACATAACACTTTCCCATTTATTAAAGAAATTTCCTGGATAGCTTACCTTTTTAAAGGTTGTAAACTCACCCTTAAGGCCTCTATCACCTAGCTCTAATAAAAGCTTTTTAGTTTCCTCATTAAATAATAGTACCTCTCCCTTTTCTGTAGAAACAGGAATACCTAGCTCCTTAGCCATAGTAATAAACATATTATCTGTTGATTTATAAATCATTGGATATAATACGTCATACTTGCTTTGGAAGCTTAGGGTACCATCACCCTTAGCTAAAAGAGCCTTATTACAAACCTCCCACATCCAATCCCAGGTTAAAATATCTGGTATTTTAAAGCCTAAGGCCTCTACATAATCCTTATTTATATAGCAAGCCTCTGTAGACCTCATAAATGGTAAGGTATAATTTCTATTTTCTATTAGCCCCTCCTCAAGGTATTTTGGGTATATTTCATATTTCTTAGGCCCATCAAAGGCTAAATCAGTTCCCCCAAGACCATAGGATGCGTTATTCATTAGGGTGTTTAAATCAACCACTATATTGTTACCCTCCTTGTAGGTAGCAACATGATCTGGATAGGCAATACAAACATTTGGTGTTGTGTTAGTCGCAATATTAACTAAAACATCCTTGTATATATCAGGGTAGCTTGCGAAATTACGTATCTCAACATGGATGTTAGGATAAATACTTTCAAAGCTTTCTATAGCCTGATTATAAATTTCTATCTGCTTTTTATTACCATCATTTTTAGCCCAAAAGCTAATATTATATTCTCTTGTATTATCAAAGCTTTCTGGCATATTAAAGCTTTGTAAATTATTTGTTCCTTTATGGCATGAGGCTAGAGCTAGGCCTTGTAATAGAATTACTGCCAAAACTAATATTCTCTTCTTCATTATCCCTTAGCTCCTGTTCTTGAAACTCCTGACATTATTTGCTTTCTAAATATTATGAATAATATTAGAAGTGGAGTAGATACACATACAACAGCTGCCATCATTGCTGGTATATTATCTCTACCAAAGCCAGTTGATTTTATAATTTCTATGGCATTACTTACTAAATAATAATCCTCACTAGTAGTAATTAATCTAGGCCATACATAAGAATTCCAGCATTCAATTAGCTTTAAAACAACTATTGAAACAATAGTAGGCTTTGAAAGTGGGACTAAAACCTTACATAAATAATTAAAATCTGAAACACCATCTACCTTCGCCGCATAATATAAATTATCTGGTACCTGCATAAAGTTTTGCCTTAGTAGATAAATATAAAATACTGATAATACTGAAGGCATTATTAAGCCTGTAAAGGTATATCTTAAATCTAAATTAACAATGGTTGTATAATTGGTGATAATTACTAGCTCATTAGGAATCATCATCATTGCTAAAAATAAGGTAAATACTAAATTCTTTCCCTTGAATTCTAGCCTTGCAAAGGCAAAGGATGCTAATAATGAAACAACAAGCATTATTGCCGTAGTAGCTAGTGAGAATATTAAGGTATTTGCCATATATCTCAATAGCTTTACCTGAGTCCAAGCTATATAATAGTTTTCTAATGTCAAATGCTTAACATAAAGCAGTGGCAAAGATTCACTAGTATAATCACTAAATGTTTTTAATGAGGTTATAAGCATCCAATAGAATGGGAATAAAATAACTAATCCCCAAAATATCAAAAAGGTGTAAATTAAAACCTTTTTGACTATAGAGAATAATTTTTGCTTCTCTACCTCTTTTTTGACGTCCTTAACGTTTTCCATTTATCCCCACCTCCTAATAATGAACATGCTTTTTACTAACAAGCAGGTTAATACATGTAATAGTCAAAACAATAACAAATAGAATTATCGCTGCTGCAGAGGCATATGATGGATATCCACCAGTTTGTGAATACAAGGTGTTATATACATAGCCTACAATTGTATTCATTCCTGCCTCCTCAAGGTCAGTACCAAATAAGGCAACCGCATTGCTATATTCCTTAAAGGCTCCTATAAAGCCTGTGATAATTAAGTATGAAATCATAGGAGATATCATAGGTACAGTTATCTTTGTAAATACTCTAAATTTAGGAGTACCATCAATGGCAGCCGCATTATAATAATCCTTTCTAACAGATTGAAGTGCTCCAACAAGCACTAAAATTTTAAATGGCATTACATTCCAAATGATGTAAAAGCACATTACAAACATCTTAGCCCAATATGGTCCTTCAATCCAATCTACTGGGTTTACTCCAAATAGGCCTAAAAAGCTATTAACTAAGCCCGGTGAATATGGGGTAATATCAAACATTATCATAAATACTAGTCCTACTGCAAGTGTGTTAGTTACATAGGGCAAAAAGAAAATAGTTTGAAATAGCTTTCTAAGAGGCTTAATAGCATTTAAGCCTGCTGATATTAATAAAGCGATAAGAGTTGATAGTGGTACTGTAATAATAACCATCAAAAAGGTATTAACTATCGCCTTAATAAATTCATCATCACTTAATATAAAGACATAATTATCTAAGCCTATTCCTGTATAATGCTGGGTAACAAAGTTATAATTTTCCTCGAATGAATAGATTAATACATCTATTAGTGGATAAACCATAAATGTTATTAGCAATACTAAGGCAGGTAATAGATATAGCCATGCCTTTAGATTATTTCTTTTCTCCATGAGTAGTGCTCCTCTCTCATATTATATACATATATATTTTATCATTTTTTTTCGATATATCCACCTTATGGGCAGAAAAAAAGATGGTATTAACCAAAATACCATCTTTAATATAAATTATTTAAGCTTAACCTTATTCATGCTTCCATCTGGATTTGGATGCTCAGCTAAATACTTTTGAATTTCTTCAGGCTTTCCTGCCTTAAGACCTGGCTTACATAAGCTTAAGCTCTCAGCAACCTCAGAAACGATTGCCTCAGCATAACCAGCACAGCCTGGGAATCCACAGGCACCACAGTTAGCACCTGGAAGTATTTTAGTTATATCCTCAACTCTTGTATCTACCTCAACATGGAAGATTTTAGAAGCAACGGCAAGTCCTAATCCTAGGATTAAGCCTAGACCTGCTAAAATTAATACTGCCCATAAAATTTGCATATTATTCTTCCTCCTTTAATTCATGCTCTATCTCTTCTAAATGCTTATTTAGATCCTTTTTAATATTACAATCTAAATTACCACAGTGCCTACAATTTTCATCACTCACCTCTAAATTTTCACAGCCTGGTGGAACAGGAGTTTTTTTATTAAGATGATATGAAATAAAGAATACTGCCACTAGTCCAGCAATTAAAAGAATTGCTATTAATAAATAAATCCAATTCATATTAGATTAATATGGCCAATCAACCATTCCACCTAAGCCTAATAATGCCATAGCCATTAATGCTGCAGTAATAAGAGCAATTGGAATACCCTTAAATGCCTTAGGTGTATCATTTGAATCTAGCCTATAGCGAATTGTTGAGAAAACAAAGATAATTAAAGCAAAGCCTAAAGATGTACCTAAAGCATTTGCTATAGATTGCATAAAGGTGAAGCCTTGATCAGTATTACCCTGAGCAACACCTAATACAGCACAGTTTGTTGTGATTAATGGTAGGTAAACACCTAAAGCCTTATATAAAGATGGTGAATACTTTTTAATAATCATTTCAATAAGCTGTACGATTGAAGCAATTACAAGAATATATGTAATTGTATCCATAAATGGAATACCTGCTAGCTGTAATAATTGATATATAGGCCAGCAAATAATTGTAGCTAATAAAATAACTGCTACTACGGCAGCACCCATACCTAAGGCTGAAGAGGTTTTCTTAGAAACTCCTAGGAATGGACAAATACCATAGAAACGAGATAATGTTACGTTGTTAATTAGCATACCATTAATGATAGCTAATAGGAATGTAATAATAATATTCATACTATATTGCCTCCTTTACTGGCTGTTGAGGCTGAGCCTCTGCTTCCTTCTTAGCCTTTAATTCAGCTGCCTTCTTGGCCTTAAGCTCAGCTATTCTAGCCTTTTCTGCCATTTCAGCCTTATATTCCTTCCTGTTCTTATGGAAGGCCATAACAGCTAGTACTAAGCCTAATGTTAGGAAGCCACCAGCTGGCTGGGTAAATAAGCTAATTGCGATTTCCTTAGGGAAAATTTGAACAAATATTGGAGCCTCAACAATTGGGAAGTATACACCAAATGATAAAGCACCTGTACCAATGATTTCTCTAAAGAAGGCAATAATACAAATTGCCATTGTAAAGCCTAAGCCTGAGCCTAATGCATCAAAGATTGAAGCAACAGGACCATTCTTAGAAGCAAACGCTTCTGCTCTACCTAAAATAATACAGTTAACAACTATTAAGGAAATGAATACACCTAAGCTATCAAAGAGTGCCGGAACGAAGGCCTGACATAGCATCTTAATAATTGTAACGAAGGTTGCAATAATAACAATATAGCAAGGAATCTTAACCTGTTCAGGAATTATATTTCTAAGTAAAGAAATTAATAGGTTAGATCCTAATAAAACTAACATTACCAATAAACCCATACCTAATGCACTCTCAATTGACTTTGTAGTCGCAAGAGTAGGACACATACCTAGTAGGGAAACGAATACTGGGTTTTCAGTAATTAAGCCTGCAAGGAAGGTTTTCTTAATAGAAACCTTATTCTTCTTTTCTGCCATCTTACTTTACCCCCTTTGCATCATCTAAAGCAACTGTAACTAGCTGCTTAACTAAGATTGCCCCATAAGTAGCACCACACTTAGTATCAATATTTGCTAAGGCATTTGAATCTAAAGAGCCTACAGCTGGATTATCAACTGGCTTGTTATATGGATCTATAACTACCTTATTATCCTTGCTTGATGGATACTTAGCTTTAATGTGTGACATAATGATATCAGCGAAGCTTTGACCATTCTCTAAAACCTCTACCTGGTATACTGCTTCATTTTGAATTGCTACTATTAGTGTCATAACACCATATGAATTCTTTCCAGAAACTGTATATAAATAACCAAGCTCCTCACCTGAAGCATTCTTAGCTAGAACCTTTTTAGTAATTCTAGAATCTAAGCCAGAAATATCAAACTGCTCACTCTTATCCTGATCATAATCAGCAAAAATTGCTTGGCATGCCTCTAGCTCAGCCTTAGCTGCGTTCGCCTTTATAATAGGATCTGTTAGCATATTGAAGCCAGCAATTAAAGCAGCACATACTAATGAAATTAAGCATAGAACTGCTGAAATCTTAAAGTATTTCATCTTAGAACCAACCTCCCATCACTGAAGCTGAAACAATAACGCATACTAATGCGATACCAAGACCTAAGCCTAGGCATTGCTTCCATGTATAAGTATTTGGCTTACCTCTCATGAAGTAATCAATTGGAGCCACTAGCATGTTAGCTATTAAAATAGAGAAGGCAACACCCTCAGGGAAGGCACCACAAACTCTAATAAGGGCTGTAATGCAACCAGCAATTGCAGCATATAAAACACGACCATACTTACTTACTGGTGAGGTTACTGGGTCTGTTATCATAAAGGCAGCACCGAATAAAACACCACCAGATAGCATTTGATATAACCAAATCTCACCAACATTTGCATTAGCATCAACGCCTAAATAGCTAATTGAAGCTACTAGCATAACTACACCAAAGCTTAATAGGAAGCCTAGTGCAGCTCTTAGGTCTGCTGAATGACGTGCAAATAAGTAGATAGCACCAATAATAATACAAATCTTACTTACCTCACCCATACAGCCTGGAACATTTCCTAAAAATAAATCTAATAAATCATAGCCACCTGTTGCTCCTAGGCTACCCTTAACTGGAGCAAGTGGTGTACCACCAGCAGCGGCATCAATGAAGGCCTGTTGCTTTTGATAAGCCTCACCAATTTGACCACCAAAGCAAATACCTACAAATATTCTACCAACTGCAGCTGGGTTAAATATATTAGAGCCTAAGCCACCAAAAACCATCTTACCAATAAAAATACCAAAGGCTGCACCAACAAATACTACATATGGTGCACAGTATGCTGGTAAAATTAATGCATATATTAATGCAGAAACAATTGGGGCTGTAAAATTATTAATTGTATATGTAGATTTAACCTTACTAAATCCATCCTTTGTAAATAGCTCCTTGAATTTCATATCCTTAGGCCACTTAATAAACATATGGCTTAATAGCTCTACTGAAACCATAGTAACAAGTGAAATAAGAATAACATAAATACTAGCCCAGCCATTTTGAATCATAGCAAATAATGTTACTGGCATTAATGCGATAATAACATCTAGCATCATTCTCTTGACTGAGACGTTCTTACGAATATAAGGAGCGGTTTGTGCAACTAATTTCATCTCTTCTTCCCCCTACTTAGCCATTCTTTTAGCCTTACGGCAATAATCTGTTAAATGTATCTTAGAGGTACATGTGTATGAGCACATACCACATAAAATACAAGCATTAATGTTAAGCTTTGTCTTTAAAGCATCAACATCCTTGTTCTTAACCGCATTCATAATTTGAACTGGCTGTAAGCCGGCAGGACATGAATATACACAAGAGCCACAACGAACACAAGGCTCCTCAACCTCCTTATGCTCATTTAAAATGATACATGAGGTACATGTCTTAGTAATAACAGCATCATCTCTAACAAGGTTTGCACCCATCATAGGTCCACCTAAAATTAATACCTTATTCTCATCACCCTTATAGCCATCACTTTCCTTAATAAGCTCCTGTAATGACATACCTAATCTTACACGATAGTTTTGTGGAATAGTGATACCATCACCTGTAAGAGTGAAGTTTCTCTTTATAACTGGGATATTATATCTAACTGCCTTATAGAAACCAACAATTGTAGATACATTGAATACCATAACACCATACTTAGCAGGTAATACACCTGATGGTACCTTAATACCTACAGCGCTCTTTATAAGCTCAATTTCCCATCCCTGTGGATAATAGTTACCTACACGCTTAATCTCGCAGTTTAAATCTGGGAATCTAGTCTTAGCGACAGTTAAGCAATCATATAGATCCTCATACTTTTTCTTAATACCAATAATAGCCTTCTTAGCGCCTAAGGCCTGCATCATATATTTAATTCCATTATAAATTCTATAAGGGAACTCCATAACTAATCTGTGGTCCGCAGAAATATAAGGCTCACATTCTACTGCATTAATAATGATAGTATCAATCTTTTCCTTTGTTTGAAGCTTAATATAGGTAGGGAAAGAAGATCCACCTAATCCAACAAGAGCGGCATCTCTTGTGATATTAATAAAATCCTCCCTAGTAAGTTTAGCAATATCCTCTGGAGTTCTTTCAATTGCTGTCTCACAGAAGGTATCCTTCTTATCATTTTTAATTTGCATGAATTCAACCAATTTTCCACTTCTATGGAACTTCTTTACAATGCCCACAATTTCTCCACTTACTGTAGAGTGAATTGGTTGCTCAAAGAATGGACCATGCCTCATACCTAATAGCTGTCCAATTTTAACCTTGTCACCAACCTTTGCATAGACATCTGCTGTAGCACATCTAGCATTAGTGACACCAATATAAACATACTCAGGATCTACTGCTCTAATTGTTGGTAGACTTACTGTTAGCTTTCTTATATTGGCTATTTCTCTAGTTTTAGCAATCATTCCTACACCTCTTCATTTTTTGTAAATAACCCAAAGCTTTTTATATAATACTTACAAATATAGTCGTATTTTTCGCACGCTTTAGGCCACTTTACTATTTTTTACTGCAAAATTAATTCTTATACTAGCTCGTTAAGCAATCGTAAACGCTACCATTGCTTTATACGACTTTTATATTATAGCATAATTTGTAAGAATAAAAAAACGTTTTTGCTAAAATAAATAAAAATTTGACAAATTATGTAAATTGGTAGGATGTTTTTGCAAGTTTTTGCCTAAAAACGAAAAAAAGGTGAGGATTTATTTCCTCACCTTGATTTTTTAAATAGAATTATTCAACCCAAGAAATGATTGCCATTGGTGCTGCGTCTCCTCTACGGAAACCAGTCTTGATTACACGAGTGTAACCACCGTTGCGGCTAGCAAACTTTGGAGCTATTTCATTGAATAGCTTTTGGATAGCGTAGTTACCCTCCTCATCCTTCTCAAAACGAATGAATGATGCTGCCTGACGACGAGCGTGAAGAGTATTAGCCTTTCCTAAAGTTACCATCTTATCAGCAAGCTTCTTTAATTCCTTAGCTTTTGCTACTGTAGTTTCGATTTGACCATTGATAATTAAATCTGTAACTAAGTCACGAAGTAATGCTCTTCTTTGGTCTGAACTACGACGTAATCTACTATATGCCATGATACTTTTTCTCCTTTAGACTAATTTTTCTTAAAGCCTAAACCTAAGGCTTCTAACTTTTCTTTAATTTCTTTTAAAGATTTTCTACCAAGGTTACGAACCTTGATCATATCTTCCTCTGACTTAACTGCTAATTCAGCTACAGTATTGATACCGGCTCTCTTTAAGCAGTTATATGAACGAACTGTCAAGTCTAATTCATCGATTGTCATTTCAAGTCTACGATTTTGATCATCGCTTTCTGCTTCGATCATATAATCATTTGAAGCAGCCTTTTCACTTAATTCAACAACTACCTGTAAGTGTTCGATCATCATCTTAGATGCGATAGCTAAAGCATCCTTTGCTGTAATTGAACCATTAGTTGTAACCTCAATTTCAAGCTTGTCGAATGAAGCTACATTAACGTTTTCAACACGAGTCTTCTCTACATTAAATGCAACATTAACAATAGGAGTATAAATAGAGTCAATTGCGATTTCGCCAACTGATTTATTATATTCTTTGTTTTGAACTGAGCTTACAAAACCAACACCACGACGAACTGTTAGGAACATATGTAAGTTTCCACCTGCTGCTACAGTTGCGATATGCTGATCTGGGTTAATAACCTTAATATCATAGTCATGAATGATATCAGCGGCTGTAACCTCACCCTCACCCTGATTAATCTCAATTGTCTTCTCGTAATTAGGATCCTCAGAATCAACTGTTAAAACAACTCTCTTAAGATTTAAGATGATTGTAATTACATCCTCAACTACGCCATCAATATTTTGAAATTCATGCTCAGCTCCATCAATCTTACAATTAACAATAGCTGCACCTGGTAAAGATGATAATAATGTTCTACGCAATGCGTTACCTAATGTAATACCGAAACCTCTTTCAAGAGGAGAAATAACGAACTTACCATAACTACCTTGATTAGAAATTTCTTCTACATTAGTTCTTGGTTTTTCAAATTTTAAATCTTTCATTAATGGCCTCCTATTTTTTAATCAAAGTTTAAATATTAAAATATTTCAAATATTGTACTTCTTTTAAATTATCCAAATACTATCCACGAGGACGCTTTGGTGGACGACAACCATTATGAGGTACAGGTGTACAATCAGTAATAGCTGTGATTTCTAGACCTGCTACAGTTAATGAACGAATAGCAGCCTCACGTCCTTGACCGGGACCCTTTACTGAAACCTCTACCTTAGCTAAGCCTTGATCTACTGCAGACTTTGCAGCAGCCTCAGCTGCCATTTGTGCGGCAAAAGGAGTTGACTTACGACTACCCTTAAAGCCTAATGCACCAGCACTGCTCCAAGAAATTACATTTCCAGTTGGATCAGTGATAGTTACTATTGTATTGTTGAAAGTTGAATGAATGTGAGCAACACCATTTGGGCAGCTTACACGCTTCTTCTTCTTAATTACTTTACGTGCCATATCTCTATTTCCTCCTCTTACTTCTTCTTGTTAGCAATTGTATGTCTTGGACCCTTACGAGTACGAGCATTGTTACGAGTGTTTTGACCACGTACTGGTAAATTTCTTCTATGTCTCATACCTCTATAGCATCCAATTTCCATTAAACGCTTAATATTTAAAGCAACCTCTCTACGAAGGTCACCCTCTACCTTAATCTTTGCAATCTCAGTTCTAATTGCTGATAATTGCTCCTCTGTTAAATCCTTAACGCGAATATCCTCAGATACATTTGCAGCTGCTAGGATTTTCTTTGCTGTTGTTAGACCAATACCATAAATATATTGTAAAGAAATAACAACTCTTTTCTCATTAGGAATATCTACTCCTGAAATACGTGCCATAACCTTGCACCTCCTACTTTCTATCCTTGTCTTTGTTTATGTTTTGGGTTCTCGCAAATAACCATTACACGGCCCTTGCGCTTAATAACCTTGCATTTATCGCATATTGGTTTTACTGATGGTCTTACTTTCATTAATATATACCTCCAATATTATTTGTGTCTATAAGTAATTCTTCCACGTGTTAAATCATAAGTGGATAACTCTAGTGTTACCTTATCACCTGGTAAAATGCGTATGTTGTTCATGCGGATTTTACCAGAAACGTGGGCTTTAACTTGATGACCATTATCTAATGTAACAATAAATTGTGTGTTAGGTAAAACCTCTTCAACTCTACCTTCCATTTCTATTACATCATCTTTTTTTGCCATAGAAATTAGCCTCCTCATTTATTAAAGTACGTTAATAATTATATCATTTACGAACCGCGTAGTCCATAATGGGCTTATTAGATTTCTCTAAATACCGTTGTCCGCCCAAGATATTTATTAACCTTTAGTGCCAGCATTAAAATGCTATAACCAATTTGTATTGGTTCAGTACCTGGCGTACCGAATTTAAAGATTACTGGATTTATCCATGTCACAATGTGACAGTAAAAATTATTCTACAATGCTAATTCATAGGATAGGCGGCTAGGCCTACCCTTATGAACCTTTTAAACAGCATCTAAGCCTGCAAATAGTACCGAGGTACTACTTGCATAATGCTTTAATACGACCAGCCTCTTTTAATGAATTAAATTCATAATCGATTTTAACCATATTATTAAGCACCTAGTACAACTTTAATATCCTCAAAAACCTTATCTAATGGTTGATCACCATTTACAGTTTTTAAAATGTTTTGTTTCTTGTAATATTCTAATAATGGAGCTGTGTTATTATCGTAAACTGTTAAACGATTTTTAGCAGTCGCCTCTGTATCATCTGGACGTTGAACAAGCTTAGCACCGCAGCAATCGCAAATGCCCTCAACCTTTGGTGCATTGAACTCAACATGGAATGTTGCACCACAAGTCTTACAAACTCTTCTACCAACCATACGTCTTACTAAGATTTCAGCTGGAACGTTAACATCTAATACAGCATCTAGCTTAATTCCATTTTCCTTTAAGAATTTATCTAATGCTTCTGCTTGGGCAATTGTTCTTGGGAAACCATCTAATAGGAATCCGTTCTTGCAATCGTCCTCAAGAAGTCTTTCCTGTACTATACCGATTGTTACCTCGTCTGGTACAAGAGCACCCTGATCCATATAGCTCTTAGCCTCAAGACCAAGCTGTGTTTGATTTTTAATAGCGGCTCTGAACATATCACCAGTTGAAATATGAGGAATATTGTAATACTCCTTAATATTTGCAGCTTGTGTACCCTTACCTGCTCCAGGTCTACCCATAATTAATAATTTCATTATTGGTTCCTCCTATTAATCTAAGAATCCCTTGTAATCTCTTGTTTCAGCAGATGTTTCCATTTGTCTGAAGGTTTCAATAGCAACACCAACTACGATAATTAGTGATGTACCACCGATAGTGATTACTGCAGATTCGCTGGCTGTAAAGCCGAATGCTGTAGAAACAATAATTGGAACTAATGCTAGGAATACTAGATATGTAGAACCGATTAATGTAATTCTAAATAGCATCTTTGATAATTGCTTCTTTGTTTCCTCACCAGGACGGTAACCAGGAATATAAGCGCCTTGCTTATCTAGGTTATCTGCAATCTTCTCTGGATCCACTTGCATGAATGAATAGAAGAAACTAAAGAAAATAATAAATAATACATATAAAGCTATTCCAATTGGCTCATGAGTTGAGAAGAACTGATTAAACCAATAGGCAACCTGTGATGTTTCAGGAACTAATTGCATAGCACCTATAACAGTTAGTGGAATAGATAAAATAGTTGAAGCGAAGATTACTGGAATAACGCTCGCACTATTTAATTTAATTGGGATATCTGAGCCTTGCTGACCAGCTTGACGGTTAGCATATTGCACAGGTACCTTTCTAACAGCACCCTCGAAATATACAACTCCAATAATCATTGCTACATAAAGTACAATGATTAAAATAAAGAAGAATACATTTAATCCAGATGTATTAGCACCAAGATACTTTCCAATTAATGTTGAGAACATTGTTGGAATTGATGAAATGATACCAGCTGAAATAATTAATGATGAACCATTACCAATACCATGACGTGTAATTAAATCTGCTAGCCACATTGTAAATGCAGAACCTGCAGTAATTACGATAGCCATGTAAATATATAATAATGGATGAATATTTACATATGGTAGCATTTTGTTTGTTAAAATATTTGTTGGATCCGCACCTAAGCTGAATATAATTAATAAAGCTTGTACGAAAGCAATAAATACTGTTGTATATCTTGTGACTCTATTAAGCTTTTGCTTACCTACTTCACCTTGCTCGCCCCATTCACGGAACTTCGGAATAACCATTTGAAGCATCTGAATAACGATTGATGAAGTGATATATGGTGATATACCTAATGCTAAGATAGAGAAGTTTGCAAGTCCTCCACCTGAGAATGCATTAAGTACTGTTAAGAAGTCTATATTAGCAATAGTGTGCTTTAGTTGCGCTGTGTCAATTAGTGGGGTAGGAATGAATGTTCCTACCTTAAACACTAATAACAAAGCGAACGTAACTAAAATCTTTAAAACAATCTCACGATTGCTTAAGATTTGCTTTGCTTTATTAAGCAAGTTAGATTACCTCAACAGTTCCACCAGCAGCCTCAATTGCCTTCTTAGCAGACTCTGAGAACTTGCTAGCCTTTACAGTTAACTTCTTAGTTAATTCACCATTACCTAATACCTTAACACCATACTCAACTTCCTTAACTAGACCTAATGTAACGATTGCAGCTGCATCAACTACAGCACCATCCTCGAATGCATTTAAAGCTTCGATATTTACACAAGTGTACTCTAATCTAGAATGATTATGGAATCCTCTCTTAGGTAAACGTTGGAATAAAGGTAACTGACCACCTTCGAATCCTGGACGAACTCCACCGCCAGAACGAGCATTTTGACCCTTAGTACCTCTACCAGCAGTCTTACCTAGACCACTACCGATACCACGACCAAGACGCTTCTTTGAATGTCTTGCACCTTCTACTGGTTTTAATTCATTTAACATTTTCTAGGTACCTCCTTTATTATTCTTGGACAACCTTTACCATATGTGCTATGGTAACAATCATACCCTTAATTGCTTCATTTTCCTCTTTTGTAACAGTTTGGCCGATCTTAGTTAGACCTAGAGCCTTAGCTGTTGCTACTTGATTTGGCTTCTTGCCAATAAAACTCTTTACTAATGTGATTTTATACATGATATTACCCTAGAAGCTCTTCTACTGTCTTACCACGTCTAGCAGCAACTTGCTCAACAGTCTCTAAGCTTCTTAACCCTTCTATTGTAGCTCTAACTATATTGATAGGTGTAGCAGAGCCCAATGATTTTGATAGAATATCTTGAATACCAGCTAATTCTACAACAGCACGTACTGGACCACCAGCGATAACTCCTGTACCTTCACATGCAGGTCTTAATACTACACGACCAGCACCATAGATACCAGTTACCTCATGAGGAATAGTAGTCTTTACTGTTGCAACAGTAATCATATTTTTCTTTGCACTTTCGATGGCCTTCTTAATTGCATCAGGTACTTCTAGTGCTTTACCTGTACCGAAGCCAACGTGTCCCTTCTTATCGCCGATTACTACTAAAGCAGCGAAACGGAAACGTCTACCACCTTTAACAACCTTAGTTACACGGTTGATAGTAACAACACGCTCTTCGAACTCTGGTTGTTCAACTTCCTTACGTTGATCACGATCTTGACGCATAAGTTTCTTTCCTCCTTAGAATTTTAATCCAGCAGCTCTTGCTGCATCTGCTAAAGCCTTAACACGGCCATGGTATAAATAACCACCACGGTCAAATACTACAGCTTCGATTTTAAGCTCTAAAGCACGCTTAGCAATTAAAGTACCAACCTCAGTTGCAGCTGCGATATTAGAACCATTACTTAAATTAATTTCTTTATCTAGTGAAGAAGCACTACATAAAGTCTTACCTGTTACATCGTCAATAATTTGAGCATAAATTTGCTTATTTGAACGGAATACATTTAATCTAGGCTTAGATGCTGTACCCTTTAATGTTTGACGAATACGTAAATGTCTCTTTTGACGAGTTACGTTCTTTGCGATCTTACTTATCATATTAGCACTCCTTTCCTACTACTTCTTAGCAGTTTTTCCTTCCTTACGACGGATATGCTCACCAGCA
The DNA here is from genome assembly GCA_020024985.1 of Anaeroplasmataceae bacterium. Lineage (GTDB taxonomy): Bacteria > Bacillota_I > Bacilli_A > Acholeplasmatales > Anaeroplasmataceae > Anaeroplasma. The sequence continues at coordinate 20,099 of JAHHSW010000002.1, forward strand.
TACTTAATACCCTTGCCCTTATATGGCTCTGGCTTACGTAATGCACGAACCTCTGCCGCAAATTGTCCTACTGCTTGCTTATCAATACCAGAAATTACGATTACAGTGTTCTTAGGTAATTCAACCTTAAGTCCTTCTGGAATTGGCATATCACATGTATGTGAATAACCAGCATTAACAACAAGTGTGTTACCTTGTAATTGAGCACGGTAACCAACACCGTTAATTTCTAATTGTTTCTTAAATCCTTCAGATACACCAACAATCATGTTGTGAAGTAATGCACGAGTAGTACCGTGGAAAGTCTTCATTACTTTTGTATCGTTTGGACGCTTAACTTCAGCCTTGTCAGCTTCAACTATGATTTTTAGGTCACTATTGAATGTAGCAGTTAATTCTCCCTTAGGGCCCTTTACAGTAACGAAGTTACCATCAGCAACTGTAACTGTAACACCTGCAGGGATGCTAATTGCCTTATTACCAATACGAGACATAAAAACACCTCCTATTTTCTCTTTTTCTTAATATTTTTTTAATTTGTGTTTGGAATTACCAAACGTATGCTAAAACTTCTCCACCGATCTTAGCTGCTCTAGCTGCTCTATCAGTCATAATACCCTTTGAAGTAGAAATGATTGCAGTACCTAGACCATTTAAAACCTTTGGTAAGTCCTCAGCCTTTGAATAAACATGAAGACTTGGCTTTGAAATTCTCTTTAAACCCTTGATAACTCTATCGTTACCATTGTACTTTAATGTGATTGTTGTTACACTCTTAACATCTGAAGTTGCAACGAAGTCAGCGATGAAGCCCTCGTCCTTTAAAACAGCAAGGATAGCTGACTTAACAGTTGAAGTAGGTACTTGAACTGTTGCATGACGCATCTTATTTGCATTCATAATGCGTGTAAACATATCCGCAATTGGATCTGTCATCATATCGATATTCCTCCTTATTCTTGTTTGGAAAAAATTTTTAAAAATTACCAGCTTGATTTTTTAACGCCTGGAATTTGACCTTTGTATGCTAATTCACGGAAACAAATACGGCATAACTTGAATTTACCGATGACAGCATGTGGACGACCACAACGCTCGCAACGTGTATATTCACGTGCACTATATTTAGGTTTTCTATGATTCTTAACAACCATTGATGTCTTTGCCATAGTTTATATCCTTTCTTACTTTCTGAAAGGCATACCCATTAATGCTAATAGAGTACGTCCTTCTTCGTCTGTATTTGCTGTGGTAACGATAACGATATCCATACCACGAACCTTCTTAACCTTATCGAAATTAATTTCTGGGAAAATTAATTGCTCCTTAACACCTAAAGTGTAGTTACCACGACCATCAAATGCGTTTGGATTTACACCACGGAAGTCACGTACACGAGGAAGAGAAATTGAAACTAGCTTATCTAGGAATTGATACATTCTTTCTCCTCTTAATGTTACCTTACAACCAATAGGC
>JAHHSW010000020.1 GCA_020024985.1 Anaeroplasmataceae bacterium
ATATTCAGGGAATTAAAATTCACTCCCTACTAATTCTTAAAAATACTAAAATGGCTTTAGAATATGCAGTAGAAAAATGGCCAATGCTTTCCTTAGAGGAATATGTTGATATTACAGTTGAACAAATTTGTAGGCTAAAGCCCACAATTATAATTCATAGGCTAGCTGCTGATAGCATAAAGGATAATCTTATTACTCCTCTTTGGACTAGACGTAAGCTTGTTGTTATGAATGAAATAGACAAAAAAATGAGAGCTAATAAGCTATATCAGGGTATTTACTACCATGATAAGCCTATAGACTCTCATTAATTATTGAATATTTACTATTAAAAAGCTTTTTATAAACCTCATCAGCCAAAAATGGCATAATTGGTGAAATAGCCTTTATAAACAATAGACACTGCTTTTTAGATATTGACTCCTCAAGGCAAACATTTTTAATGAATTCCTCAAGTACCCTTGTATAGCCTAAAACATCATCCTTATCAAGCTTACTCTTAACCTCACTTATAAGTCTATAGAAATAAAAATCTAGCTTAGGATTTAAAGCATCTGTCGCCGCTAATAATCTTTCCTCTAGGGAATGAACCATTTCATCAATCTCTAAAAGCTTATCCCTATCTATAGCTATAGGAGTATTTAAATCAGCTCCCATTACATAAAATCTAATTGAATCTGAATAATAGCTACTTAAATATCTATTAAAATCTACTAAATTATTATTAGCTCTTTTTAAATCCCTATGATCAATATCAATAGCCTTAGAAATAGGTACTACTCCCTTAATTAATGGTGGTAGGCTAGCGCCTATTTCTTTTTTTATTATATTAGAAAAAATTATTGGCATTAAAAGCTGACTTATGACCTCATCACTATCAATAACCATTTCTCTAATAGTTCCCCAGGCCTTATATTCATTAGCTGAGTTAGCTGAAAATATAGATTCAGTTTGACTTACATCATCATAAATAATAGAGATAATTGGAGTCATACCATCTACATATAGGCTATTCATAGTTCCACTCATAGGCTCACCTAAAACATCAACATTATTATTAAGCTGAGGACGGAACTGAGCTGAAAAATTATATGGTAAAAATTGCTTTAAAGGATTTAGCCTTACTCCCCTTTCAATTAGGAATGGGAATAAAGGACCAAAGCCATCTAATGATGATAATAAAATTTCCTTTTTATCATAGCTTATCTCACTAGTAGCAATCTCAGCATCAATAAAGGCCTCAAATATTTTTTCATCCGCAAGCTTTTCATCAATTCCATCAAGCAGGTCTGAATTAATCATTTTATTATTCTTAATTATTGGAATTATTTCAAAGCCATTATTATTAGCTATTTCCATAGCCTCCTTAGAAGCAGCAGGTATTCCTAAATAGCAGGCCTCATTAAATTTAGTTGAAATAAAAATAGGTATTTTATTAGCTGTTAGTGGGTTAATGGCATATATTCCACTATACGCAAATTCATTTAAGCCATTTTCTAAATAATCCATAACCCCATAATACTCATCTATTCCAACATATGAGGTAATATCTATATATTCTGGGTTTAAAAAAATAAAGGAAATTCCTCCCATATAGCTAGGCCTATCCATTTCTACCATTAGGGTATTATTATTAGATAGGCTTAGGCTTAGATGCATAATTCTTCTTGGCATTAAGGCATTTAAAAGCTCTTGCCTAATATTTTCATCACATACTAAATTATTAATATCCTCTAATACATTATCTAATACATCAGCAATTTTTAGGGTAAAGGCCTTTGTTGAAATTAAAGGCAAATCCCTTGATGGAGTATTAATAGAATCATATATTTTATTATTATCCTTATCAAAATAAACCATTGTATCCTTATAGCCTATATAGCCTCTTTCATAAAGCTCTATAAAGGATAGCTGTAGGCTACTTACAAATTCATCTGATCTCATATCTATAAGCTTATAGGGATTAATACCTATACCAAGCTCTAGCATTTGCTTATAAAATATTTTTTGAATTTTATCATCAAGAACATTAGAATTTCTTTTACTTTCTATGAAGGATGAATTACCAAGTGAATGAAAGCCTACTGGAAATAAAACATTTCTATCCCTCATTCTTAAATATCTAGCTAAAACATCCGCATAAACAAGCTTTCTAATTTGAAGAGACTGAAAGCCGTACTGATTCATTTTAGGAAATGGAGAAAAGACATAGGCCTTCTCCTTTAATATATCATTTTCAATAATAAAGCTTTTATCATTTTGCCACTTCTTATACCACTCAGATCTACCCATGCCTTCACCTCCTTAAGGGACAAAAAAAGGCTACGCAGATGCGTAACCTAATGCTTGTTAGATTAATGACTTAATATAGTCTACTAAGTTACCTACTGTTGAGATAGAATCGGCATTATCTGCCTCAATAAAAATATTAAAAGCATCCTCTAGATCCATGACGATTTGAACTGCATCAATACTATCAGCACCTAAATCCTCCTTAAGATTTGCCTCTAAAGTAACCTTCTCAGGAGCACAATTTAATTCTTCAATTATGATCTCCTTAACTTTATTAAAAATATCCATTTTGATATCCTCCTTAAACATTTCATTCCGATTATAGCAAATTTAAGACTTTTTGTAAACCTTAATTAGGAAAGATAGCCAAAAATGACAGATTCGGTATTTAATAGCTCATTAAAGCATTAACAATTATTTCTTTATTTTTATGCTAATAAGCTATATTACTCTACTGCTACTAATAGGACATCAATGACTATCTTTTGAGCCTTAAGCTCATTAATTAGCCCCTGAATAGACATATTAGCATCTAATATTTGAATTGTTAGGGTAACAAAGGCAATATTATGGATTGGTACCTCCTGATTAATAGCTAATATATTTGCATTTCTTGAGGCTATTTCATTTAAAATATTTGATAGCGCTCCTGGCTCATCTACAAGCTTTAAGGATAAGATTATTCTCTTGCCAGCTCTCATAGATGGTCTATCAACATAATCCTTATATTTATAGAAGGTAGATCTTGATAAGCCTACCTGCTTACAGGCATCAGAAATATTAACTCCTCTACCTACAATTTCCTTTATTTCAATAACCTTTTCAAAATAATCAGGTAATACCTTCTTATGAATTATAAAATAATCATCTGTCATATTAATCCTCCTTTATTGCTATAGCATTTTTAAGAAGCTAAAGCTATTTAATATATTATAATATGTTTAAGACTTTAAAACAAGTGTTTTTCTATGTAAAACATTATTAAATTTTAAAATTAGCTATAGACCACAAGCCTTATTCCATTGGATATTTAATTTTATTTATCGCTCTTATTCTATCTAGTGTCTTCATAACAAATAGACTTTCAGATAAAGGCATAGAAATACTTTCTGTAAGTCCCTTTTTTAAGCACTCATTACACTCTAAAAGCTGATATTCATAGCCTGTAACCTGCTGAGGTACAGTTATATCCTTAAGCATACGATAATTTCTATCATATACTCTAATATTATGAGGATTATTAACATTATCTACTCTTATATAGCCATTATCTCCATAAATATAGCCTCTTCTATCAGTTATAGCTGACATTGTACAGTGTAGATGGGCAACCCTATCCTTATAATAAAGAGTATAATCATCCTCCCTATCTACCCCAAGCTCAGTTTTAAGAGCGCTGGCCTCTATTCTTAGATAATCATCACCAAAAACCATTAGGGCAAAATTAAGTGGATAAATACCAACATCCATTAAGGCACCTCCACATAATTCTGGCCTTAAAAGCCTCTCGACCTTCCTTAAATTATAGCCTAAATTAGCGCTTAGGCTTGAAATTTCACCAATTATATTACTCTTTACTAAATCATTAACAATCCTTCTTGAGGGCATAAAGCGTGTCCAAATAGCCTCAACCAATAAAAGCTTATGCTCCCTTGCAAAGCTTATACAGGCCTCTGCCTCCTCCTCATTAACCATAAAGGCCTTTTCACATAAAACGGCCTTATTATGAGTTAGGGCTAGCATTGTATGCCTATAATGATGAGAATGTGGGGTTGCTACATAAACTAAATCTACATTAGGATCCTCACATAGCTCCTCATAGCTACCATAGGCAACCACACCTCCATACTCCCTTTTAAACTCCTCTGCTTTATTAATATCTCTTGCTGAAACTGCATAAAGCTCTATTTCACTATTATGCATTTCTCTAATAGTAATAGCCATAGTTTTAGCTATACTACCACAGCCTATAAAACCAATTTTCATAAACGTCACCTCTATTTATAATTTTAAAGCATTTCTTCTCTTCTTTCAAGAAAGCAAAGCCAAAAAAAGAGCCTAAAAGCTTTTAGACTCTTCCTAGCTAATTATTTTTTCTTATCATTTAAAGCCTTATCTCTTTCAGCAATTTGCTTAAAGTGAAGCTCTCTTAGCTCCTCTATATCCTCACAAATTGCCTTTAAGGGACAGGCCTCACAATCTAGAATAACATTTTTTAAAACATGATCAAAGTTATCAGTAACCTCATCTACATACTTACTAAGCTTACAAAGCTCAGGGTTAAAATCATAGTCTCCAACAATAAAGACTATAATAGCGTTATTAACTCCCTCCAGCTTCTTATAATGATTAATATATAGATTACCAAGTATTTCAAATGATAATCCCTTCTTTATTGCCTTTTTACTTACTCTAATGTTTTCTCTATTTTCAAAGCTACTAGATAAAATCATATAGCCCTCAGGAATCATTTTATATCTTTGATAATCAAGCTTCTTTACCCCTATATAGGCCTTATTTTGATTTTCAATATCATCAATATTTAAAAAGACAATTCTTGAGAAATTAGTGTTTTCCTTTATATCCTTTAAATCCTTACCAATAAGAATAATTCTATCCTCATTAACTAGCTCCTTAGTTGAGGTAGGGCAGGTATAAACACTACAAGGCTTAAAGCGGTCTCCAAGCTCAAAGGCAACCTCACGCTGCATAATAAATTCATTAGTATCTAATAAATTCCAGCTAACGTCCTTATTCACCCTAAGCTCCCTATAGCTAACATCCTTTAAAATGTCCCTTGTCATTCTAATTAGTCCATCATATACATTCATAGGCTAATTAAATCTTTCCCTCTTTCTTTTTCTTATCATGATACCTAATAAGAATATCATATACCTTCTCAAGCATCTTATTATCACCATTAGTTAAATAAAGAATCCAGCTTAATAAATATAAAGCTATCGGAAGCGATACTAGTACAATTAATAATATCCAATACCAAGCCATACTACTCCTCCTTATTCATCTAAGCCCTTTTGACGAGCATATTCTGCTGCACCTAGAGCACCCATTAATTGTGGGTCAGTCTTTAAATCGATCACCTTAATATGTAATACCTTTTCAATAGCCTTCTTTAAGCCAATATTCTTAGCACAGCCTCCAGTTAGAGTGATTGAATCACGAGCTCCAGCCTTCTTAGCCATAATGAAGCATCTCTTAGCTACTGATTGCTGAATACCTGCCGCAATCTCATTCTTTGGCTTACCCTCACCTACTAAAGTGATTACCTCAGACTCAGCAAATACTGTACATTGAGAGGTAATAGGAATTACATTCTCTGCAGTTAATGAAAGCTCTGCAAAGCCGTCTAGAGTAGTTTCAAAGGCATTAGCCATTGCCTCAAAGAATCTACCAGTACCAGCAGCACACTTATCGTTCATAGCGAATGATAATACTGTACCATCCTTATCGATAGAAATACCCTTTACGTCCTGTCCACCGATATCAATAATTGCCTTAACATTAGGATCAGTTACATGTACACCCATAGCGTGGCAGGAAATCTCTGAAATATTCTCATCTGCCTGTGGTACCTTGTTACGTCCGTAACCTGTACCTACTAAATAGGTTAAATCCTCTATGCTATTTAAGCCTGCCTTCTTAACAGTCTCAGCTAAGGCTTCCTTAGCTGAAACCTCAGCATTAATCTTACTTCTAATTGTAGTTGTTGCTACAATCTTGCCATTTTCATCTATAATGACACACTTTGTGTATGTTGAACCAACATCACAGCCACCAAACATTTTCATCTCTATATCCTCCAAATTACCAAGCCTTTTGATCCTCATAATCAACTAGTGTTGGATCAAGTGGCTCCTCTCTAAATACATTTACCATGTACTTATTTAAAGCCTCTCTCATTTCACGACGAGAAACAGTACGTGAATCCATTAAATCATGAGGAATCCAAATCATATGAATACCACGCTCACGAGCCTGGTCCTCATATAAGCCATGTAAGCCACCAACATTCTTACAAGAAACGTGGTCAAACATAATAACTATATTTACATTGAATTTCTCACACATTCTCCAGCATTCATCAAGTGAATTTTGGTATCCTCCATTAGTATGACTACGCATCATCATCTTTTCATATAATAATGCTAAATCAACCATAGCCTGTTCCTTATCACCAATGTGAATAAAGTGATGGCTTAGCATACATTCCATATCTACTACGGTCTTAATACCCCAGCAGTGCTGAGCCCAGTAGGTAAAGTTTGTATAATAATGTGCAGGACATGCCCAAACAATAGCTCTATGACGATATGGCTTATTATCATTAGCCTTATCCTCCATATAGCCCTTACTCATCATCTTATCAATCTTCTTATCAACCTTTAGCATATATGGGTCAAGACAGCCTGCCCCCATAAACTCATATTCTCTTTGATAAGCTAGGGCCCCATTACATACCTGTGGATAAGCTGTAGCATTTACGTCCCACTTATTAAGCATAAATTGACAGGTTTCATTATATTCCTTACTCTTCCTCCAGAAGGCATCCCAGTCCCACTTAACATTATAATTATCCTCAATAAACTTAATACAATTCTTTAAATTCTTTACAGCATAGTCCTGAACCTCAGGCTCTAAGAATCTTTGTGGCGGAGTAACCTGGAACATTGGTAAATCCTTCATTACCCTGGCCATAAAGGCAATTTGTCCGATTGAGCCATCACAAGGCATTGATGAGGTGATAAAGGTCTTACCAACAAGTGGATAATCATTAGCTACCGCAACACCACATTCAGTTTCTGGGAATGGGCAAATATCTGGGGCTAAGCCAAACTCCTCAACCACATCAATATAATATGGATTAGCCATTTGATCAATTTCAGATGGCATACCAACAGCTAGCATACAAATATCAATCCACTTAAGGGTTGGGAAGCCCGCCATAATAAACTTTGGAATCATTTCATCAAACATTACAGTCTTATTACGTAGTTTCTCAGCACGCTTACTCCTAGGACGTAGATTCTTATCTCTTAAAAGCATAAGCTGAACTGTATCAATAGATGAATGCACCATTGAATAGAACTGCTCATGAGTATATCTTAAATCCTTACCACGTAAGCCAATAGTATGCTTATCAATTGTATAAACAGCAGTTAAATAAGATACCAGCCAACGATATCTTAGCATCGCCTTTAGCATTAAAATTGGATGGGTACCAAGACGTAGCGCCATATAGCTTAAAAGCTTAAGCCAACGCCAGTGATCATAAACTGTATCCCTAAATCCCTTCCACTCTCTATGCTTGAAGGTCTTCATTTCCTTATCGAAATAGCTACCTATTCCCTTTTTTGTCTTAGGATTATATGCCATTTTACTTACCTCCCCTAGCCTTTTTCTCTCTATTAGCCTTAATCTTCTTTATCTCAAGGCTCTCAACAAAGGCTTGAACACGTGTTCTTAGCTGACCAGATGATGACTTAGCGCTATATGGTCTATCTAGTGATAATACATTAACACCATACTCCTCTGGCATAATATGAGCGGCAAGAGTTCTTTCATAGCTCCAATAGGTACAGAACTTCATCTGCTCATAAATAGCTCCATCCGCATGATAATAATCAACAAGCTCCTTAATATGCTCACGTCTACCATTAATCTTATGAATAGCACAGTGACGTGGACACTCAGTATCATGTAAATTCTTTCTAATAACCTGAGTTAAGGCATCCTCATCATCATTAAGCTCTATAACAGATCTACCTGGAATTGAGCCGTAGCAGAAACGATCTCCTACTACTAAGGCACCACTATCCTCAATTAGCTCAATCATGGCAGAATCATCAATCTCACTACCAACTACAACTACTCTAGCTCTAGAGCCAGGATGCTTATCAGGCTCACGAGTCTTAAGCTCCTCTAGGGTCTCACGTAGGTATGGTAATATTTCATCCTTAGGACAAACATAGGTACATAAAACAATTTTATGGAATTCACTACCAGTAATTACTGGGTTCTCGCTTCTTCTCATTTCACCCATTTCAGTAATTATAGAGCACATTTCATTAAATGATCTTACAGCCTCTCTAATAGCCTTATCAGAGATATCCACTCCATATTTTTCATGTAGTGGCTCTAAAACCTTACGAGTTAGCTGCTCACGAGCATGAATTACACAGTCCTCATCATCTGAATATGGCATATCTAAATATGTTCTAAAGTAATTCTTATTTTCAGTATTATAAAGCTTAAGAATTTCAATATTCTCCATACATCTATTCATTGGCTCACATACATCTACTCCAAGTAGGGCATCTAAGAAATTATAGTTACCCTCAAAGGCTCTTTCAAGTAAGGCTCTTGAATACTCACAAGCGCTTTGAGCCATATAATAGGTAGCAATTTCTGTACCTGCAGTATGTGGAGCTCTTAGCCTAACTGAAAAGCAATTTCCTAGGTTCATTAAAACCTCAGGAACATGGAAGCAGGTATAGCCTAGGCAGACCCTACCATTATCCTTAGCCTTCTTAACTAGCTCATTATGAGCATCCTCAAGTAGGCTTTCAAAATATATCATATGCTTTAAATCCTTCATATGCTACTCTCCCTCATTAATTACACCAAAATTTACAAGTATTTCAGATAGCTTAACAACGGCCTTACTGTCCATAGGAAGCTCCATAAAGCTTCTAGCATCAGCATCATACTCCATAACATTCATATCACTAGGAATAACTCCTAAAACTGGAATATTATCAAGCTTAACATTTCTTAATAGCCTCTCATCCTCAATACGATTAAATATTAAGCCTACCTTATCATAGTTAACTACTCTATCAGCCACCTCATCAATAGTCTTAATAACCTCAATACCCTTACGGCTAGCATCACTTACTAAAAGTAAATGAGTAACCTTCTCCATAACCCTACGGTTAATCTGCTCAATACCAGCCTCACCATCGATTACTACATAATCAAATTGGCTACTAACCATTTCAATTACATTCTTTAAATATGAGTTAATTCTACAGTAGCAGCCCTCTGATTCTGGTCTACCTATTGCCAAAAAGGCAAACCCATCATTCTCTACTATAGCCTCAAAAATCTTATAGCGTGACTCACTAACAAGCTCTAAAGCACTCTTAGTATCTCCACCCTCTACCTTAGAAATAATATCATTTCTAATATCATCTAGAGTCATATGAGGCCTAACTCCTAGGGCTGTAGCTAGTCCTACAGCTGGATCTGCGTCAATTGCAAGAATTCTCTTATCAGGGAATTTCTTAGTAAGAAGCTTAACAATTAATGCAGAAAGACTTGTTTTACCTACTCCACCCTTACCAGTAAGGGCAATAATTGTTGGTTGCATGCTCTCCTCCTTATTTTTTTATACTAATTTTTCATTTTAAAACCGATTACTAAATTACATTTCACCGAACGTAATTCACCAAAAGACATTGTACAATGTATACATTTTAATGTCAACATAATATCCTTTAATCCGACATTTTTTGTCATATTTTATAATTAATTGTTTTTTTATTTTTTAATTACGCTTTTTATGCTAAAATATATCTTAGTGAAACGGAGTGATTCAAGGTGAAGGAGCTTAATCAACGTCAGCTACAGGCTATAAAAACAAAATCTAAAATAACAAAGGCAGCTATGACCCTCTTAAAATCACAGCCTTATGACAATATAAAAGTAAGTGATATTTGTAAGCTAGCTGGTATTTCTATTGGAGGCTTCTATCATTATTATGATTCAAAGG
>JAHHSW010000200.1 GCA_020024985.1 Anaeroplasmataceae bacterium
CTCTAGGGTGTTAGGAATTTCTCCATTATACTCCTCCACAATGGCCTTAGAAAGATTAATAAGTGATCTACTTTTATTATTAGCAAGACCAATACTTTTTATTATTTCCTTGATATCATTAATATCTGCCTTCATCATTTGCTCTGGTGTTGGATATTTTCTAAATAGCTCACCTGTAACTGTGTTTACCCTTTTATCTGTTGTTTGAGCACTAATCATTACTGCACACAAAAGCTCAAAGGTATTACTATAGTTTAGCTCACATTTAGGGTTGGGAATTAGAATTCTTAATTTAGATAATATTTGATTAGATCTTTCCTTATTCATTATTTTATCGCCTTCATAAATTCCTTAACAAAGCCAGGTGCTGGCTTTATAGAAGGCTCCTCATGATTAGCAAGAGCTTGAGCTATTGCCTTTATTGTTAGCAATCTTTTTTTCTCTAAAATTGCCTCACAGGCGGCCTTAAAATTATCTAAATTATATCTATCATCCATTACCAGGCTAGTGATAATATCTATCTCAGAGCTTGTTAAAACTCTATTAAGCTTTTCAGTTAAATAGCTAATAACTACATGTAGCTCATCCTCTGGCATTATGGCATTACTTAAAATTATACCTTCACATTTTTTGAAGAACCCATCTAGGGAAATAGATTCCTCACCTAAGCCATCATCATATGAAATAAAGATTTCATAAAAACCTCTTTCCATAAGTATTGATAATGTATTTTGAACCATATCTACAGTCATATTAAGGGATGCAACTATGCTTTGAATATTCATCCTTTTAGATGTTTGATACTGATTTAAAATATTTATTAATACCATTGCCTCTTCACATGACAATGATAGCCTTTTACTATTTTCTATTATGAATCTTTGATAATTAAAATATCCTAAATCATATAATTTCTTAAGCATAATCCATCACCTCATTAGCCTATTTCTTTGCTTCCTTATTTAAAGCATCCTTTGCGGCTCTTTGCTGAGCCTCCTTCTTACTTTTGCCAATACCTCTACCCATTAGAATGTCATCCATGTAGACAACGGCCTCAAAGATCTTATTATTGGCAGGACCCTCGTCCCTTACTATTTCAGAGCGAATAGTCCGCTTTTCACTTTGAAGCTTTTCCTGTAGCATAGATTTATAATCCTTGTGCTTTAAAACCTCATTTAGGTAAGGAATGAATAATCTTTCCACTACCCCATAGGCCTCATAAAAGCCAGAATCTAAAAATATAGCACCAAGAATTGCCTCAAGGGCATCAGCAAGTATAGCAGGTCTTCCTCGACCGCCTGTTTGCTCCTCACCCTTTCCTAGGTATAAATACTTACCTAGCTCGATTTTTTCTGCGTAAAAGTCTAGGGCTGTTTCACATACTGCCTTAGCTCTAGTCTTTGTTAGAACTCCCTCATCTAAATCAATAACTGAATATAGATGCTTAGACATAGAAAGCTCCAAAACGGCATCTCCAAGAAATTCCATTCTTTCATAGCATTCAATACCATGCTCATTACCATATGAGGAATGAGTAAGAGCTGTTTTTAAAAGCTCAATGTTATTAAATTTATAGCCTAGAGCCTCCTCTAGCTCATATAAGCTACTCATTAGCCTCAGCCTTCTTTTCTGGTAAAGCCTCAATAACCTTATTAATTAAATCGCTCTTTACCATAGTTCTAGCTTGCTTAATTGCATTGCTAATTGCATAAGCATTTGAATTACCATGTGCCTTAACAACTGGCTTTCCAATACCTAATATCATAGCTCCACCTACCTCAGATGAATCCATGCTCTTTTGGAAATTCTTTAAGGCCTTACGCATAAAAATGTAGCCAATCTTAGCAGAAAGAGATGCCTTAATCTCACGCTTAAGCATCTTACCCATCATCTTAGCAGTTCCCTCAACTGACTTAAGACAAATGTTTCCACCATAGCCCTCTGTTACAACAATAGTTGTAGGGCAATTAACCATTTGGTCTGGCTCTACATTTCCATAAAAATCTATTCCCTTAATATCCTTAAGATAATAATAGGCTTCCTTATCTAGCTCACGTCCCTTACCAGGCTCAGATCCAATATTTAAATATCCTACAGTAGGATGCTCAATACCGAATACCTCCTTAGCAGCTACTGTAGCGAATACAGCAAACTGACCAAGATGCTCTGGACGTAGCTCTACATTAGCACCAACATCTAATAATAATCTAGGGTGTCCATCAAAATTTGGAATTAGTGGGCATAATGCTACTCTATCCATTTGCTTTAATCTTCTAATGAT
>JAHHSW010000201.1 GCA_020024985.1 Anaeroplasmataceae bacterium
AAATCACATATTTCAAAAAAAGCTCCCAATTATAAAATTTTATGGTACAATTATACTATGCGAATTGAATTTGTATGTGAAGGTGATGAAATTAGGCTCTCAGAGGAGCTTAAAAAGCACGTATCTAGAAAACTATATAAGAATATTAAATCCAGTGGAGCTTTAATATATGTTAATGGCAGTGTCCTAGAAACATATAAATTTATAAAAAAGGGAGACAAGGTTTATCTCGATTATGAGAAGGAAAAGGAAATAAGCTGGCCACTATATGAGTCTAAGCTCGATATTAGGTATGAGGATCAGGGATATTTAGTTATCTATAAGCCCTCAGGCTTATTATCTATACCTACTATGAGTGAGCCTAGAAGCGTTTATCAGGAGGTTCTTTATTATTTAAAGAATCAGGGCTTACCCCTTACTGTATCTATTCTAAATAGATTAGATAAGGATACAAGAGGGCTAATGGTTATTGCGAAAAATAGGCTTGCTGCCTATAATTTACAGCCAACCCATGAGAAAATGGAAAGACGCTATCTAGCTATGCTAGAGGGAAGGCTTATAGAAAAGGCTGGTAGAATAGAAAGCTATATAAAAAAGGGTACTGATGGTAATAAAAGAATAATTACTACTAAGGATGACCCAGAGGGTAAAATAGCTATATCTAATTATAGAGTGATAGAGGAATATGACGATAAAAGCCTAGTTGAATTTATTTTAGAAACAGGTAGAACCCATCAAATTAGGGTTCATGCTAAGGAGCTTGGACATCCAATTATTGGGGATGTGCTTTATGGAAATAGAAAAAAATCTAGGCTTGAGCTTCTAAGCTATTATGTTAAATTTAAAAATTATTTAACTAATGAGGAAGTTATCGTAGAAACGGATGGTGATTTTTAATGAATGAATTAGATGAGAAAAAGAAGAAAACCTATAGAATTATAAGAATAATAATTCAGTCTATCCTACTTATAGCTGTTATTGGTCTTTGTATCTGGGCTTTAATTTTATTCTTCCCCTTCTTTAAGGAGCTAACCCAAAATGAAGCGATGAGGGATGAATTTATAGAAAGAATAAGAGGCTATGGAGGATACTCGTTTTTAATAGTTGTTGGACTACAAATATTTCAAACCGTTTTCGCTATTATTCCATCAGGACCAATAGTAATGGTAAGTGGAGTACTATTTCATCCAGCTCTTGCTATATTTATTTGTATTCTAGGTCAAACCCTAGGTGCAGTAATAGTATTCTATTTAGTTAAATTTTTAGGAGTACGCTTCCTATCCTTATTTGTTGACCCAGATAAGATAAAAAACTCAAAGCTTATAGCTAATGAGAATAGAAGCCTAGTACTAATGTTTGGTTATTTATTAATACCAGCCCTACCAAAGGACATTGTAGCCTTTATTGCTCCATTTACTAAGATTAAAATTGGACATTTTATTTTAGTAAATACTATCGCAAGGCTTCCAATGACAATAGTTACAGTTTTAATGGGTACAAGTGTTATTTCAGGAGAGTTCCATGTGACATTAATTTTAGGCTTAATATCATTAGCACTTGCAATTTTATGCTTTGTGTTTAATAATAGAATAGTAGAAAAGCTTGATGAGTTTGCCGCGAGGAGGGAAGAGCGACATGAAAAAAAGGACGAATAAGCCAGAAAAGGAAATAATTACATTATCAGGAGAGAATGGTAAAAATATCGACTTTGAGCTAGCCGCTGAGGTAGAGCTTGATGATTATACATATTTAATATTAAAGGCCTTAGATTCTAGTATGGGCTTAGACCCAGATGAGGCCATAATCTTTAGGCTAGAGGCTGATGGTATGATGGAGCCTGAATTTGATGATGATATAATTGATAGAATATCTGAAATCTATAATGCTGATTTAGATAATTAAAGTGAGGAGAGGTCCTCATTTTTTTATTATTAAAAGGAGCTTAGGAATATAAGCCCCCTAGAAAAAAGAAAAGAAGCCAATTTCTTGGCTTCTAGTCTAAATATAAACCTAAATTACTTAACGATTGTACCCTTGATAGCACCAAATAATGCACCAGCATTTGCCTCATCAGTATCAATGTGCATTGCTAAAGCATACTTTTCAGATACACGAACAACTGTATCCTCTAAAACGATCTTTCTACCAGTTTCATTTAGTACCTTAACTGAAACGATATCACCGTTCTTAACATCAAACTCAGCTGCGTCAGCAGGAGTCATATGGATATGTCTCTTAGCTACGATAACGCC
>JAHHSW010000202.1 GCA_020024985.1 Anaeroplasmataceae bacterium
ATCGCACTACTAGCTAAATTCCAGCCTACTATTGCCATATAGATAAGACCAAGCCCTAAGGCTACATAGCAAATAATTAGGGTTGATAGCATAGTCGCAAAATAATACCCTAGGGCCATTATTCCCTTATTTACTGGGGTAACTAAAAAATCCTTAAGGTTTCCTGTATATTTATCACTTATCATAACCGCATTAGCACAAAAGGCTACAGTAACACAGGATACTGCTAAAAGTGATGACACAAGCTGAGCTGATATAAAGGAATCAATTAAAGCTGGGTCCTTAACAATTCCTGGAAAATCAGGAATCGAGGCAGTAAAGGCATCAGTGAAGACCTTACCTAGGAAGGTTGAATATAATAGTAATAATATTAAAGGAGTTATTAGGGCACAAAAAAATAGACCCTTATCTTTAAAAAATAGTATAATATTACGCTTAATAATTATTAATAGACTCTTCATTACAAATTACCTCCCTCAAGCTTACGACCAGTGGCAGCTAGGAAAACATCATCCATTTTTCCCTTAGTTACCTCAAAATCCTTAAATAGGCCTGGATTAGCAACTATAATATCAGTAGCCATATTAGTATTATCAACCTTAATCCTAAAGGCATCACTAATTTTTTCATAAGGAAGCCCTAGGGCCTTAACCTCAGCCTCTGATACATTATATATAGTAATAAAATCACCAGTATAGGTATTCTTAAGCTCTAGTGGTGTACCCTCAGCTATCTTCCTACCCTTATCAAGGATTACTACATAATCAGCATCAGCTGCCTCCTCCATATAATGGGTGGTTAAGAAAATTGTCATACCCTGATTTTTCCTTAAATCTGTTAAAGCACTCCAAAGAAGCATTCTTGTTTGCGGATCTAACCCAGTGGTTGGCTCATCTAAAATTAAGATTTTAGGATTATGAAGTAAGGCTCTTGCAATATCAATTCTTCTTCTTTGTCCTCCGCTTAGCTTACCTAATGGCCTTTTTAATAAATCCTTAAAATCAAGAAGCTCGCTTAGCTCATTAAGCCTTTCCTTAAAGGCTTTACCAGTTATTCCATATAGAGCCGCTCTACTCTCTAAATTATCATAAACTGATAAGGGCTTATCTAGGGCACTTGCTTGAAATACTACTCCAACCGTTTCCTTTACTCCCTTAGGATTTTTATCTATATCTAAATCATTTATTAGAACTGTTCCACTATCCTTTTTTAGCTGAGCAGATATTATATTTATAGTTGTGCTCTTTCCTGCACCATTTACACCTAAAAAGGCAAATAGCTCGCCCTCCTTAACCCTGAAGGAAAGATTATCTACTGCCTTAAGGCTACCAAAGCTTTTAGAAAGATTTTTTATTTCTAGAACCATATTGCTCCTCCAATCTTTGTATTTCTAACTAATTATACCACACTTCCAAAAATTATGTAAAAAATAAAGAGCCTACTAGGCCCTTTATATAATCATCTATGAAAGCTTGTCTTCTTTCTTAAGGCATCTGGATGAGTTACACCTGAATTACTAATAGCCTTTAATAGCCATGACATATTATCAGCTAAATTAATCATTGTACAAACGCCCTCCTCATCCTTATAAACCTCCTCTGGCTTAGAGGCATAAACTAAATTCCAATAGGTTGAGGTAACAATTGGCATATTGTTAATAGCGAAATGCTTATTAATAACATCGTTACTAATAACCTGGCCAGCACGTCTTGCTGAAGCGATGCTGCAGGCTGGCTTATAGGCTAAATACTTACCATACTCCATTGATAATCTATCTAAGACACATAATAATCTACCAACTGGATGAGAATACCATACTGGTGTGCCTACAACAATACCATCTACATCAATTAGCTTCTCACCAATTTCATTAACAATATCAGGCTCATGCTTTCTACCATTATAATCATCTACTGGTCCATCACTAATCCAAACTATTTCACTATCTATCCCATTTTCCTTAAATCTATCACTCATAATCTTTAAAGCTGTATAGGTACAGCCTTCCTCATGAATTGATCCATTAATTAATAATACCTTCATATTCTTATCCTCCTTAGTACTATATATTATATACCAAAAGCTACTTTTTTTAAATCCTACTAGTTTTAATAATTTCTACTAGTAGTAATTTATCATGTATATACTTTAGTAACATATTTTTAAATATTGAGAAAAATAAGAGCTTTAAGGGAAAAGTATATAAAATTTTTATAATTAACTTGGTATAATATATACGAT
>JAHHSW010000203.1 GCA_020024985.1 Anaeroplasmataceae bacterium
TGTGTCCATCAACATTTGGAATTAGTGCGCATAATGCTACTCTATCCATTTGCTTTAAGCTTCTATTGATTAAATGTGATGCTATAACAACCCACTCTGTTGGTCCTGAGGTTACAACAGCGTCAACCTCACCATTCTTTGCAGCATACATAACCTTGCAAAGTGATGTTTCCTTTCCATGACGAACTGCACTAACTGGATCCTTTTCTCCCATATCCATTGTTTCAGCCGTGTGAACAATAGAAATTCTAGTTGAATCAGTTAATAATGGCTTAATTTTATTTTCATCACCATATAAAACAATTTCAATATCACTAAATCTCTTTACTGCAAGCATAGCTCCAGGTACTGTTGATTCACAGCCCTTATCGCCACCATTTGCATCAATACCAATTCTAATCATAGTCTAATTAGTATAATCCTTGTACTTAATTATACTTCCTCCTTCTTTAGAATTTATTGCTGCTAGTACAAAGCAACAATAAGCCAGGTCGGCTCAAATTGCATATATTATTTTATCATTTTGTTTTATTAAAAACTAGTTTATTTTACCTTTTTGCCTTTTATTTTCCAAAATTATGCCATCATACACACTACTTTTTTCCTCATTTGTCATAAATTTTGGTAAATATTCTATGGAATCTGCCTTAGCACAATTCCAAATATTGAAGTCTAGAATAAAATCTCCATAATCTAAATTATTGTAGCCACTTTGCATGCTACCTAAATAATCACCCGGTCCTCTTAGCTTAAAATCCTCCTCAGCAATTCTAAAGCCATCCGTAGTTTCGGCTAAAATTTCAAGCCTTGGATTATCAATATCACTGCTTACAAGAGCACAGTGACCCTGAAGCTTACCTCTTCCTACTCTGCCCCTTAGCTGATGAAGCTGGGCTAGACCAAAGCACTCAGAATTTAAAATGACCATTATAGTCGCATTAGGAACATTAACTCCAACCTCTATAACAGTGGTTGAAACTAATATATCAATTCTTCCATTTTTAAATTCATTCATTATTTCATTCTTAAGCTCATTTTTAAGCTTACCATGAAGCATACCAACCCTAGCATCCTTAATATTATCCTTAATCATATTATAGGCCTCATTGATATCAATTCTATTTAATTCATCATTCATATCAACAAGTGGGACCACTACATAGGCCTGCTCACCCAATCTTATATGATTTTCTATTGCCTTATATAAGGACTTTAAATTTCTACTATCTATAAGCTTAGTATCAATTTTACTTCTACCGCTAGGCATAGTCTTAATAGAAGCAATATCTAAATCACCAAAGACTGTTAGTCCAAGGGATCGAGGTATAGGTGTAGCGGTTAAATAAAGGGTATCACACTTAGGAAACTTATTAATTAATTTTCTTCTTTGAACAACACCAAAGCGGTGCTGCTCATCGATTATAGCCAAGCCTAGCTTATTAAATATTACCTTTTCCTCAATTAAGGCATGAGTACCAACAACTATATTAATTCTATTGTGTAATAGCCTAAATAAAATGTCATTCTTGTCCTTAGATTTTATACTAGAGGTTAAAAGCTCTACATTAATATCATACTTAGCTAGTAGCTCCTTAACTAGCTTATATTGCTGATTAGCAAGAATTTCTGTGGGTACCATTATAGCAACCTGGTATCCGGCCTTAACCTCCATTAATGCAGCTATTATGGCTACAATACTTTTTCCACAGCCAACATCTCCCTGAACTAATCTATTCATAGGATAGCTCCCCATTATATCAGCCTTAATCAGGCTAATTGCTTCCATTTGATCAGCAGTAAGGCTATATGGTAGGCCCTTAATAAAATCAGCTATTATATCCTCATCAAATATTCTACTAGGCTTTACGCTTTCAAAGCGAGAGCACTTTAATAAATTAAGTCTAATTCCATACCAAAAGAATTCCTCATATTTTCTTCTTCTCATAACCTCCCTACAATCCTTACGATTAGTAGGAAAATGAGATTTATATAGGTAGTCCTTAATTGAAAGTAGCCTATATTTATTACTTAGAGCCTCCGGTAGGGTTTCCTTAATTTCAATTGAATTTAAAAATAATGCCTTAATAGCCTTTGCTACAATACCATTCTTGATGCCCTTTAGCTTATAATCACACTCAACCCTTGAGGTTATTTTATCTATAAAAAGCTTACGGGCCAAAAACTCCTTTTTACTATTATCATACCTACCATAAAGCATAATATTAGTACCCT
>JAHHSW010000204.1 GCA_020024985.1 Anaeroplasmataceae bacterium
AACATTTTTTGAAGGTAAAATAATAGCCAAATTTATTAAAATTTTTAGCTAGTTTTGTAAAAATAGTGTTAAGATTATTAACAAAATAATAATTATTTGTTATAATTAGGTAAAGGTGGTGGCTTTTATGAAATACGTTATTACAATAGGTAGAGAATATGGAAGCGGAGGACGCTTTGTTGGTAAACTAGTTGCTGAAAGGCTAGGAATTAATTTCTATGATAATGAGCTTTTAACAAAGGCAGCTCAGGTATCTGGAATGTCAGAGGCTGTATTCGTTAATTATGATGAAAAGAAGGATGGAATTCTAGGTAATGGCTTAGGTATATATTCATATGATATGACCCTTAGCCAAAAGGTTTTCCTTGCTCAATTTGAGGCTATTAAGAAAATTGCTGACCAGGAGTCATGCGTTATTGTTGGTAGATGTGCAGACTATGTATTAAGAGAATATCCAAATGTTGCGAGCATTTTTATTTGCGCTCCTATGGATGAAAAGGTTAAAAGAGCAGTAGAATATTATGGATTAGATGCACATAAGGCTGAGAGTCAAATAATTAAGAAGAATAAGAAGAGAAAGAGCTATTATAATTTCTATACTGATAATGAATGGGGAAAGGCTCAAAATTACGATTTATGTATCAATACAAAGATTGGTATTGATGAAACCGTAGAGGCTATTATATCCTATGTTAAGACTAGGTTTAATGTAGATGAGGCTCCAGAGGAAGATAAGTAAATATTTAGAATATATAGTAAATAGAGGTATTAATCCAAGGCCTAAGCAGCCAATAGAGATTATTACCTCTAGCTATATTCCTGATGTCCTAGAGGGGATAATAGAGGCTCTTAAGGGACGTGATGTAGGTGAGATAACTATCACCTATATTGATGGTAAAAAGCTAGAGGAGGAGATTAATAGGGATCCACTAGGCCTAATAGAAAAAAGGATTAAAATGTATGAATCCTTAATAGAGGCCAAATTTGCAAGAATAACCCTTTTATCTCCTTTTTTATTTCCTCTAGCAAGAACTGATAGTATAGATGCTTATAAGGCTAATTCTAAAAGGCTTTATTTTGTAAATGATTATTTTAATAGTAAACTTTCCCAGCACACTATTGCGGCTATAGCTAATCCCTACTGGGCCTTTAAGCTTGAGCTAAGCCTAGATGAGCTATGGGATAAGATTATAGTAATGAATGAGGAAAGGCACACCTTAGCCTTAGCCTTAAAGAATATTGAAGAGCTTAGGCTAGATAGTATGCTTTTTGAAACGAGCCTTGGAACTAGGCTTAGGGTTGGCTTAATACCTGGTGCTAGGCTTTTATCTAATGTGCATAAAACTATTGATAATATTAGCTATGAGCCTAATATTCCTTCAGTAGAAATATACACCTCACCAAATAAATATGAGGTTGATGGGGTATTGGTTTTATCAAGGCCCTTATATTATCAGGGGCTTTTTATAAGAAAGGGAAGGCTTGAGTTTAAAGCTGGTAGGGTAATTAATTCTTATGGCCTTGATGAAATACTAGGGCTTGATGAGGGCTTATTTTATGCAGGAGAAATAGCTTTAGTAATTCCTCATGATGATACTATTTATTATAATACCCTAATGGATGAAAATATGGGTGCTCATTTAGCCCTAGGTGAGGGCTTTAGTGAGGATATTTGTAGTGAGCTTGTAAATAGGTGTAGATATCATATTGATTTAGTTTTTGGAACTAATGATATTAATGTTACTGGCTATAGTAATAATAAAGCCTATGAGCTATTAAAGAATGGAAAATTTGTTTTAGGAGAGAAATAATGCTAACAAGAGATATACATTCCAATAAGGAAACAGTAAAGACTGCCCTATATGATTTAGAGCAATCAATTAAAATGGCTAAAAGAGAGCCAGATAGGCTTTTAGCCTTAGTGGTTGGCTATGGTAGTAAGGGAGGAAGCCATAAAATAAGAACAGCTGTCATTGAAAAACTAAATGAATATATAGAAAGTGGCTTTGTTAAGGGTTATATTGAAGGAAATAGATTAGATATTTTTGATAGTGCCTATCAAAGCTTTAGGTACAAGGATAAAATACCTGAGGCTGAAAAAAGAAAAAGAAACCCTGGTATGCTATATATAGCTGTTTAATTATTAATTAAGACATTTTCACATAATTATAATGTAATTATTCTAAAATTTATTAGTATACTTAAGTTGTCTTATAAAGACAGTAGCT
>JAHHSW010000205.1 GCA_020024985.1 Anaeroplasmataceae bacterium
CATACCAACACTATAGACAAAAATACCACAAATAAAGAAGGTAAGCAAAAGAGTTAGCTTAAAGGTAGTCATTAGAGAAAGACCAAATGGAGAAAGCACTACTCCTATTAAAGCAACCGTATAATGTGGTAGAGGCTGATAAAATAAGCCCTTACCTACTCCAAGGCCTGAGCCTAAATTAGCAGATATAGGTGAAAAATGCCCATGATTAATATTAAAATAGGCATCATAAATATTCGCCAAATGGAAATCTGAATCATGCCCGTGAGGAAAGCCCTCCTCAAAAATAATAAATACTGCTAGACAGGAAAAAATAAATATTAATAAATATGATAAAATTGCTTTAATGTTTTTAGTGTTTAAATACCTCATACGCTACCTCTACATAAATGTATTTTACCATAAATTAAAAATAAGTGGTATCCCAAATTTAGGATACCACCATTTAAATACTACTCCTCAACCTTCTTGCAAGGAATTTCCATATATAGCTTTTCTAGCTGGAAGTGCTCACGCTCATCACGAGTAAATACTGATAATACTATGTCGTAGCAATCAACTAAAACCCAATTAGTATTTTGACCCTCAATTGCACGAATCTCAAAATTATTTTGAGCACATAAATCCTTTACATAAGAAATTACTGCAGTTGCTTGTCTATCAGAATTTACTGATGCTAAAATCATCTTTGAATAGAATGGGCTTCTTCCCTCCATATTATAAACTAAAATATCTGTAGCCTTTACCTTACCTAAGGCCTCAATTAAAACTTCCTCTAATGTCATTTGTTTAATTTCCTTTCATATTCCTTTAATACCTCAAGCTGTCTAGGATGAGGCTTTTTATTTTTTAATTCATTAAAATTAATAGTATCTAAAGTAGATTTATAAATAGCCTCATCTAAATGTCCAGCTAATAATATTTTTCTACATTCAATACAGCTTTCATACTCTCTATTCTTCTCTGTATAATCACTAATCATGATTATTTTTTCAAGAATAGTCATTCCTGGCCTACCAAAAACATGGTTTTTAATAGCTAAATAGATATCATTATCATCACCTACTAGCCTTTTATAGGCACAAGCACTTAAATAAGCATGATATAAGAAAGGATACTTCTTACAATCCTCTCTTTCCTCTAAGGTTAAATAAAGGCTAGCATCACTCACTGGATCATACTTTGAATAATCATGCATTAAAGCCGCAATTTTTGCCTTTTCTAAATCAACATCATATTCCTTAGCTAGATATTCTGCCATTTCCATAACCCCTAGGGTATGAATATAGCGCTTGGAGTCCTCACCTAGATGCTCCCTTACTAGCTCCTTTACCTTATCCGATAATAGCATCAGTTAAATACACCTCGGTTTTATCTAAATATTTTACCTTAAGCTTACATTTACCAATAATAGAAATGAAGCCAAAGCCAGAAAACCAAATATCCTTCTTACGCTTACCATCAAGAATAATTTCCTCTTCCTTATATTTAAGGTTAGAAGCCTCCTCTAGGGTAGGTGGAGTTAAAAGCTTACCAAGCTGAGTTTGGTATAGCTCATTAACCCTTTCTGTTTTACATCTATGAATATATAAATTTCTAGATGCATAAACTATAGCGCTTATTCTATCCTCGCATTCAAAGGATACTGATGCAAGGCCTGCCATAAAGATTGAATTACCATTACTAATTTGATAGGTTAATGGCTTAATTTCACTATCTGGCATAATCTTATGATAGCTTACAGGTAGTAGCTGATTTAATACATCTGCCTCATTTATCATACCTGGAGTATCTATGAATGCCTTATTATCATCAAAGAATGGGATTCTAATCTCATTTAGGGTTGTACCTGGAATCATTGAGGTAGAGATTGTATCCTCCTTTATAGAGGTATTCTTTCTAAGTAGGGCATTGATTAATGAGGATTTACCAACATTAGCACAGCCTACAAAGTAAACATCTCTATCCTTTCTAGCTAAATCAATGGTATTAGTTAAATCCTCAATGAAGTAGCCCTTCTTACTAGAAACAATATGAATAGCATCTACTCTAAAGAAGATTTTCTCACATTCATGACTTAGCCAATTAACAATGCTTAAAATATTTGTGCTCTTAGGGAACACATCATATTTATTAGCAACTAAAATTACATTTT
>JAHHSW010000206.1 GCA_020024985.1 Anaeroplasmataceae bacterium
TAGTATATCATCTTTTTGTTATTTTTTCTATTATAATGGAGCTATTTATGGTAGAATATACTAAAAGGTGGTGTTTAAGGTGGGATTAAAGGATTTATTTTCTACTAAAAAGACAACAGATAAAATTTCTAAGTTCTTTTTAGATGAGGGAATAACTGTAGATTATGTTAATGGTGTCTACAGATTCGAGCTTTACCTAAGTGAGGGTGGATATTCACTTTATCCATATTTTAAATTTGATAATCAAACTGGATCATTATCTATCGATATAAATGTTAGAAGGGTAACTGAGGAGGTAGACTTTAGTAGCCTAAATTCCTTTAATTTAAAGAGTAAATATTTTATTGCTAAGTATAGGGATGGTGCTATATTTTTAGAGTATAATACCTTAGCTACTAATGATAATGTTAAGGAAATTCTTCAAAAAGTTCTTGAAAGCATTTTTAGCCTACAGGAAGATATTGATAAGCTTTAAAAAGTTGTTGAATTTTTACTATAAATGGAGTAAAATTCCTAGTATACAAAACGTGGAGGTTTTTTTATATGAAATTAAATGACAGAGGTCTTTTAATAGTAATATCAGGTCCATCAGGAGTTGGTAAGGGTACTGTTAGAAAAGCATTATTTGAAATGAAAAATCATAATTTAACATATAGTGTTTCTATGACTACACGTAAGATTAGACCAGGTGAGAAGGATGGTAAGGACTACTATTTCGTTTCACGTGAGGAATTTGAGCGTAAGATTGAGGAGGGTAAGTTCCTTGAGCATGCTGAATTCGTAGGTAATTATTACGGTACACCACTAGACAAGGTAGATGCGTTACTAGATCAGGGCAAGGAGGTTGTTCTTGAGATTGAGGTTGATGGAGCACTTCAGGTAAAGAAGAAGATGCCAGATTGTGTAATGATTTTCCTAGTACCTCCAGGAAAGCAAGCCTTATATGATAGACTTAGAGGTAGAGGTACTGAGTCTGAAGAGGTTATTGAGCAAAGAATTCAAAAGGCTAATAGAGAGTTTAAGAAGGCTAAGCTATATGATTATATAGTTGTTAATGATGAGGTTATGAATGCTGCTGATAGAATTATGGCAATCATTCGTGCTGAGCATGCAAAAACTGAAAGATCTATCCATAAATATATGGAGCTTATCGGTGAAGAGGAAGAATAAACTTTAAATTTTATTAGTTTTGTGATATAATGTTATTGAGTGGAGGAATGAATAATGAGTAAGAAGGAATACGATGGTATGCGTTATCCATCAGTGGATGCGTTACTAGAGAAGATTGATTCTAAATATAAATTAGCATATGCAGCTGCAAGACGTGCTAGAATTATTGAAGATGAGGAATGGACATCTGCAGAGGATGGAGTTTGTGTTAAACCAATTGGTCAAGCATTAGAGGAAATCCTTGAGGATAAGACAAAAATGACTTTTAAGTAGAATATTTGAAATATGATGGTTAATAGTTTTATTAACCATTTTATTTTCTAAGAAGGAGGTGCTTTATGCAGGAGGTATGTAAATACTTTTTATATTTTTTAATTTATGCATTTTTAGGATATTTATGTGAGGTAGTTTATGTTTCTATCGGTAGACGTAAGCTATGTAATAGAGGCTTTTTATATGGGCCCATTTGTCCTATTTATGGCTTTGGAGCGATTATAATTTTATTAGCCTTAGATTGGGCAATAGATATGTGGTATGTGGTATTAATTTTAGGCTTTTTATTAACTAGTGCCCTAGAATATTTAGTTAGCTACTTAATGGAGCTAGCCTTCCATATGAGATGGTGGGATTATAGTGAGAAAAAATTTAATATTAATGGTCGAGTTTGTCTTTTAAATTCCAGCCTATTTACTGTTTTAGTAATGGTGCTTGTTTATTTAATTCATCCATATTTAATTCGTCCATTAATTGATTTAATTAAATCTCCAGTTGCCCTATATAGTATTTCAGGCTCATTATTAGGAGTGTTTATTATTGATACAGCTATATCTACACTTAAGACTATTGATAGAGCTAAGCTTGTCTTAAAGCTACATAATAGAATTCTTGAGCTTGAAAGCAAGGGTATTAATAGAATTAATGATTTAGATAGTAGAATTGTTAATAGGCTTAGACAAATTAACAATAAGTATCC
>JAHHSW010000207.1 GCA_020024985.1 Anaeroplasmataceae bacterium
AAATCTGATGATCCATAATTAGTAGCTGTATCATAGCCGTTTTCCTTAATAAAGCTATTAATATCATTAATTAAGGCATTATTATCTCTCCTAGTATTGCTTCTAGATGTAACCTCACTACAGAATTTTAAATAATCATGTAATAATATACAGCCTAAGGCTTCACTTGGCTTTATATCATTATACTTAATAGATGTAACCACTGTAATATTATATTTAGCCCTGGTTATTGCGACATTTAAACGTCTTTCTCCACCTATATTGTTAAGTGGTCCAAAGCGCTGATAGAACTTTTTATTCTCGTTATAGCCGTAGCAAATACTAAAGATTATTCTATCTCTTTCATCACCCTGAACGGTTTCAAGATTCTTAACAAAGAATGGCTCATCTATATCATCTCTAAATAGCTTAGCAAGCTCAGGATTTTTCCTGATTCTTTCCTCTAATAAATCCTCTATTAAATCAGATTGAACCTGAGAAAAGGCAACAACACCTAAGCTTTCAGTACTAGTAGATAAATGCTCAATTACAAGATCACATATTTTTAGGGCCTCAGCCATATTAGTCCTAGTTTTACTGTCATAAACACCATCTTCTAGGTATACTAAATCAATACCTAAGCCCTCATGCTTCATAGAAGCTCCAGGGATAGTAATAAGCCTATGATCATAGAAATTATTATTAGAAAATTCAATTAGCTCCTCACTACGAGATCTATAATGCCAGCGTAGGGAAGCATTAATAAGGCTTGATGATGCCATATCCAAAATAGACTCCATATCAATAGCGTCATAATCATCCTCATCTGCCTCTACATAGGAATTAAAGAAGGCGCTTGGTGGCATTTGCTTGCTATCACCAATAATAATACATTGCTTAGCCCTATAAATAGCACCTAAGGCATCCCAGGCAAATATCTGTGAGGCCTCATCAAATATTACACAATCAAACATTCCTGATTCACTATTTAAGTAGGTAGATACTGAAAGTGGTGACATTAAAAAGACTGGCTTTATTGCTAAAATAAAGTCCATAATGCTATCCATTACCATTCTAATTGGCATCTTCCTTTTTAGCTTACTATTTTCTCTTGTTAGCAAGCTAAAGGCACTACCCATAATCATGTCGTCTGGTCTATTAGCTGAATTACTAGCAATAATAATATCTCTATTAATATCTAAGGCCTTGCTATCTAAGCTAGCAAAATCCTTAATCTTTTGATTAAATTGCTCACTATTAAAGCTACCTAGGATAGGATTTTGCATGAAGCCATTAATAATCTTACTTCTTAAAAGCTCTCTTTTAAAGGAGGTGGCTAGCTCTTTAAGCTCCATTCCCTTTTCTAAATAGCTATCTAAAAAGCCCATAGAGTTAAGTGACCTAATTCTACCTAAGGCCTCATCTACATTATAATATTCCTTAATAAGCCCTCTCTTTAAATATAGCTCCTTAAGCTTTAATAGGGCTAGCTTCATATCACCATCAAAGATATCTAGCTCCTTAGGATTAATGTTTTTAGCAAGCTTATTAAGGCTTAAATTCTCGCCATAATAGCTCCTAAAGGCAATTAAGGCATCAGTTAAGGCATCCTTGTTTTCAAAGGAAACCTGATAGCCTATAAAGTCCTTAGTTAGTTCTAAATCCTTAGCTATCTTATCCTTATCTACTCCACCAAGTAGCTTTTTAAGATTACCTAAGCCTAAATCCATAGTAGCCCTTTTATCCTTATAGGCTACTAGCCTCTTTAAATCAGTAACTAAGCCATTATAGCTAGTCCCCTTATTTCTATAGCCTAAAAGAGTTCTTTTATAGCCTTTATATTTAGAATCAAATAATCTTCCTATAAATGACTTAGAGCCCTTAATATATCTATAAATTTCCTTTAAATCTAGTTCTAAAACCTCTTTATCATAATCACTAATATTAGGTAGATTTGCTTCATTCTTACTATAATCATCTAGGGCCTTAATTATTTTATTACGGCTGGCTTTATTAAAATAAGCCTCCCTTTTATAGGCTAAAAGATTAATTTTAGAAACAAAATCCATAGCCTTATATAGCTCATTAAGGCTTATTATTTCCTTATTATCAATTTTAATATACTTATTTAAATTATCCTTAAGCTCATTAAGCTTATAAA
>JAHHSW010000208.1 GCA_020024985.1 Anaeroplasmataceae bacterium
AGTTAATAGTGTATCATCTAAATCCATAATTATATATTTCATATTTAGCACCTACCTCTTAAGGTCATTATAAAGGAAAGACCTTATAAATAAAAGTAAAATGAGTAAAAAAAGCCTAGATTTTAAAATCTAGACTAAGCTATTAAGCCTGAAGCTCGGTATCGTCTACCTTATCAGTGTTTTTAACCATAAAATAAATCTTTTTAATTCCATAGGTAGAAAAATAAACAATATATTCACCTACTACAAAGGCAATAACATATATAATCCAGCAGGCTACCCAACCAGCATTCAACCAAATATCATCAAATACTACTGGTATATTAGACTTAAAGTATGGACTAATATAGAATAGTGAAACACTATCTGGGTCTAGTACATAATTAGGAATATACCCAACCTCCTTAATACCACTATCAGGTAAAGGGTAGGCTCCTGCCGTATAATGAATTGTCACATTTAGAATTTGAGCAATACAGGTAATAATAAAAAACATAGCTGCAACAGCAATTAGGCTCTTATATTCCTTCCTAAATGATCTGGCTATATGATTATATCCAATTGAAACTCCACCTAAGCATAATAATAGGATATGCCAAAAGAATGAAAATAGTATTCCACCCATGGTTGGCCATCTTAATAAATTACCCTGAGCAAAGATTAGTGGTAATATTCCACTAAGTAATGTGAAGGTCGCAAAGAACATTGAGAAGGCCTTCTTTACCTTGCCCTCCCTTATAAAAACAGAAATAAGCGATACATACATAGTTACTGAGCACATTTGGAATGGAAATGAGCTCCAGTCATAGGTTCCAAATTCCTTGAATCTCGCTACCTCATGGATGGCCTCCATACTAATAAAGGCTAATGTAAATAAAAGCACTACAATATTATATACCTTATTAGATTTAATCCATTTTCTTGATGCATAAATTGAAAAAGCAAACATTAAAATTGCTAATATTAAAAATGAAATTCCCAAATAGCCCCATGGCTTATGATTTAGAGCTAATAATAAATCTCCTAACAATATAGACACTCCCTTTTTGTATAATCATGTGTTACGACCTATTTTATATAATATTAATAGATTTGTCAACCTATGAATGTTTTATTTACCACAGCTGTGTATTAATGTATATATAATGTATTAATAAGCATATATTTTGACTTTGTCTTAAAATTTAGGAAGGGCCCTAGCTAAGCTAGATCCCTTCCCACGTATTTTATATTAAATTAGAGGCTTCTACTTCTTTTTCCAAGGCCATTCAAATTCTACGTCTCCAGGTGCGTTACTACCAAAGACCTGAGATGCCGCTATTACATCCTCAATTTGAACCTTTTCCTCCTCTAGAATAGGCGCTTCATATTTTTTCATTGTTTTCCTCCACTATTTACCAATTTTTTCTAAAACCTTTATTACATCTCTTGGTAATGAAAGCTCAGTTTGGTTAGCTAAATAGGTATTTATAACATCCATAGTAGATGCAGTCTTACCCTTAGATAATACTACACTACCTTCCTTATCTACCTCATATAGGTAGGCAGTAAAGCTAAAATCATATTTATCTCTTGGGATATTTGGAATTACCCAAGCAAACTGAGAATATGCTGTACCCTCTACTGCGATAGGCTTAATATCATTAGCTAAGCCTAAAGCCTTTAGCTCATTAAGCTTTTCTAAAGGTATACCAGAGATTGGATCTATTTTATAATTATCAGCTGTTGCTAGAACGATTACACCATAGCTTTTATTTTCTAAATCTAATAATGAGCTTTCAATTCTACCACCAAAGCGAAGCTTTAGGCTATTAAGCTCTAGGGTTTCGTCATTATAAGAAATAACTAGTGATGCCTTCGCCTCAGCATTAACAAATGATGCCTTTTTAACTAGGCTATTGTATGAAGCCTCTAATTCCTTAATTGCCTTAGAAACATCAACTCTTGTTAGGCTTCCTTCATTTTGCATAGCCTTAGCTCTAGCTAGCTTTTCCTTATAGGCTTCCTTATTAGCCTCCTCGTAGCCAGCTAAATTAACCTCAAAGCTCTCTACTGCCTCAGCTAAAGCCTTATCTAAATTACCTCTTGTTGCGTATAGGCTATTAG
>JAHHSW010000209.1 GCA_020024985.1 Anaeroplasmataceae bacterium
CTTAAAGAAGCTTATTATGAGTATAGGTATGGAATATTTAGTTAAATTTAAACAATAGCAACATTTATGATTAATTTAGCATTGTTTTTTTTCATATTTTAAGATTAATTCACACATTCCTATAAATTGGTGTATAATGTAATATGATTATGATTAGCCTATGCTAATTATCAAATTTATAGGAAGGAGTAATAATTAATTTTGGTAATTAATTATAAGATTAAATATGAATTTATTAAAAAAATTAAGAGAACAAATGAATATCTTTGGAATGAATGCCTATATTATTCCAACAAGTGATTTCCATAGCACTGAATATGTAAGTGATTATTTCAAAGCAAGAGCCCTATTAAGTGGCTTTACTGGCTCTGCTGGTACTCTTCTTGTAACCACTGATGGTGCTTATTTATGGACTGATGGTAGATACTTTATTCAAGCCGAAAAGCAAATTGCTGGTCGTGGCATTGAGCTAATGAGAATGGGTCAGCCAGGAGTACCTACTATTGAGGAATTCTTAAAAAATTATCTAAATGATAATATGACTCTAGGCTTTGATGGTAGGCTTTTAAATGCTTCCTTCTGCCTAAATCTAAGAAAGAAGCTTAAGAGCACCGTTAAAATAAATTGTAATGAGGACCTAGTAAATATTATTTGGAAGGATAGACCTAGCCTACCTTATTCACTAATTTATAAGCTTGATGATTATTATACTGGCTTAAGCTACAAGGATAAGCTAGCTAAGGTAAAGGCAGAAATGACTAAGGGTAAGGCTG
Organism: Anaeroplasmataceae bacterium; assembly: GCA_020024985.1. GTDB lineage: Bacteria > Bacillota_I > Bacilli_A > Acholeplasmatales > Anaeroplasmataceae > Anaeroplasma. The sequence continues at coordinate 774 of JAHHSW010000209.1, forward strand.
ATTTATTAATTATTTCAGCATTAGAGGATCAGGCTTGGCTTTATAATTTAAGAGCTAATGATATTCTTCATACCCCAGTATTTCTTGCCTTCACTATTATAGCTGAGGGACAAACAACCCTTTTTGTTGATGAAAACAAGGTGGATTTAGGTATTAAAAAATATCTAGATGAAAACAATATTGAAATCAAGCCTTACCAAAGCATTTATAGTGTATTAAAGGATATTAAAAATAAGCATATTATGATGGATTTACATAAGGTAAACTATCTAATATATTCTTCTATTAAGGATAATAACGCAATTATTAATCACGAGGACCCAACCCTATTACTAAAGGCTATTAAGAATGAAACAGAAATTAAAAACTCAAAGGCAACTCATATTAGAGATGGTCTATGTGTTACTAAATTCATGAAATACCTAAAGGAAAATCATGAGGATTTAACTGAAATTTCTGCATCAGACTATTTAAAGGATTTAAGAATGTCTACTCATGGCTACGTTGATTTGTCCTTTGATACAATTGCTGCCTACAAGGACCATGGTGCTATGATGCACTACAGTGCTACTGAGGAAAGCAATATCTCTTTAGCTGGAGATGGTCTATTCCTTGTTGATAGCGGCGGACATTATTTAAGTGGTACTACAGATATTACTAGAACCTTCGCACTTGGTAATATCACAGATGAGATGAAGATGCATTTTACTACTGTTTTAAAATCAGTAATAAGATTAGCTAGGACCACCTTCCTAAAGGGCTGTACAGGACAAAACCTTGATATCCTAGCTCGTGGACCAATTTGGGATTTATTAATTGATTATAAATGTGGAACTGGTCATGGTGTTGGTAATCTTCTTTCCGTTCATGAGGCTCCTAATGGCTTTAGATGGCAAAAGGTACCTGAAAGAAATGATAGTGCTAAGCTAGTTCCTGGTATGATTACTACTGATGAGCCTGGTATTTATCTTGAGGGTAAGTATGGTATTAGAATTGAAAATGAAATGCTATGTGTAGCTAAGGGTAAAACTGAATTTGGAGAATTCCTAGGCTTTGAAACTATAACCTATGCTCCTATCGATTTAGATGCTATTAATCCAGATATGCTAACATTCGAGGAAAAGGCTTGGTTAAACGACTACCACCAAACTGTATTTGAGCACCTAAATGAATTCTTTGAGGGCGAGGATTTAGAGTGGCTAAGAAAGTACACAAGAGCTATTTAATTTGATCTAAATATAACAAAAAAGGAAAATCAAAAAATGATTTTCCTTTCAGACTGTTGACAAACTAATTTAGTTTGTTGGCAGTCTTTTATTTTTTTAATA
>JAHHSW010000021.1 GCA_020024985.1 Anaeroplasmataceae bacterium
CATTTAGAGAAAACCAGGTTGTAGAGGACAGAGTAATGGATAATAACGCTATTGAGCGTGAAAGAGGTATTACTATCCTAGCTAAGAATACAGCAATTACCTACAAGAATACTAAGATTAATATTCTAGATACTCCAGGACATGCTGATTTCTCTGGAGAGGTAGAAAGAATCATGAAGATGGTTGATGGAGTTGTTTTAGTAGTAGATGCCTATGAAGGAACAATGCCACAAACAAGATTCGTTTTAAAGAAGGCCTTTGAGGCTCATTTAAAGCCAATTGTAGTAATTAATAAGGTAGATAAGCCTGCCGCAAGACCTTTAGAGGTTATCGATGAGGTTTTAGAGCTATTTATTGATTTAGGCTGTGATGATGACGAGCTAGATTTCCCAGTATGCTATGCTTCAGCGGTTAATAATACATGCTCACTTGATATTGATATAAATACCCAAAAGCCAGGTATGGAGCCACTTCTTGATATGATTATTGAGAATATTCCAGCACCTAAGATGGATGGCGAGGCTCCACTTCAGCTTCAGCCAGCTCTATTAGATTATACTGATTTCGTTGGTAGAATTGGTATTGGTAGAATTACAAGAGGTAAGATTAGAAGTGGTGAGGTAGTTTCTTGCTGCCGTAGCGATGGGTCAATTAAGCAATTTAGAGTTCAAAAGCTATTTGGCTTTTTAGGACTTGATAGAGTAGAAATCCAAGAGGGTGTTGCAGGTGATATTGTTGCGGTATCTGGACTTGCTGATATCTCTGTTGGTGAAACTATTTGTACAGTAGGTAAGGAGGAGCCTCTAGAGAAGATTCATATCTCTGAGCCAACTGTTCAGATGACCTTTGGTACTAATACATCTCCATTCTGTGGTAAGGATGGTAAGAGTGTTACAGCTACTAAGATTGAGGAAAGATTATTTAGAGAGGTTCAAAAGGACGTATCATTAAAGGTTAAGAGAGTTGATAAGGCTGAGGAGTGGATTGTTAGTGGTCGTGGTGAGCTTCATCTAGGTATTTTAATTGAAAATATGCGTCGTGAGGGCTTTGAGTTCCAGGTATCTCGTCCACATGTAATTATGAAGGAAATTGATGGTGTTATGTGTGAGCCATATGAGCTATGCGTAATCGACCTTCCAAATGAGACAGCTGGCTCAATTATTGAGATGATGGGTAATCGTAAGGGTAATATGGAGCATATGACCAATACAGAAACTCAAACAAGATTAATTTATAATATTCCATCTCGTGGCTTAATCGGCTTTAATACTGATTTTATGACCTTAACTAAGGGCTATGGTATTATTAATCATAGCTTCCTAGACTATAGACCAGTAGAGAGTGTAAATGTTGGTGAAAGAAAGACTGGAGTTTTAGTATCTATGGCTCAGGGTCAATCTACTGCGTACTCAATTGGTGCTTTAGAGGATAGAGGTTCTATGTTTATCGCTCCAGGTGAGGAAATTTATGAGGGTATGATTGTTGGTGAGGCTAATAAGGATTTAGATTTAGCTGTTAACGTTGTTAAGGCTAAGCAGCAAACAAATACTCGTTCAGCTAATAAGGATACTACTGTAGTATTAAAGAAGCCAAGAGTATTATCATTAGAGGCTTGTCTAGAATTTATTAATGAGGATGAGCTAGTTGAGATTACTCCTAAGCATATTCGTTTAAGAAAGAGAATTCTTGATACAGTTGATAGAAAGAAGTACGACGCAAAGGTTCGTGCTGAAAAGGCTGGTAATTAATAGATAAAGAGCAAGGCATTGTAGGCCTTGCTCTTTAATTTTTAGTAATATTAATTATTCTTATTTAGTACATCCTCAAATTTTACGCCATAAAAATGATTCTTATCAGCTATTGTAGCTTCGATTGAATCAATAATAAAATCAGTCGCATGGTTTAGGGTTTCCTTTAAATCCTTACCATTTAAAATGTCTGCGATAACAACAGATGAGAAGATATCACCAGTACCATGGTAGCTCTTTTCCATTTTTTCTTTAATGATACTGATTTTACTGAAGCCATCGTAGGCAACTGCACCAAGTGACTCCTCATCATCTGCTACACTAGTTAAAATGATATTTTTAGCACCCATTCTTAGTAAATCAGAAAGAAGACCATTTATAAATTCATCATCCTGCTCCTCCTTATAGGGAGTATTAGTTAAGAAGCAAGCCTCAGTGATATTAGGAATCACATAATCTGCTAGTGCGGTAATTCTTTTCATTCCTTCAACTATAGCATTTGATAGGGCAGGATATAGCTTACCATTATCTGCCATAGCAGGGTCTACTATAAAAAGACCATCCTCCTTAAGTAGCTTGTCCTTACATTCTAGAATATAATCAAATTGTCTTATATCTCCAATATAGCCAGTATATATAGCATCAAATTTAATTCCCTCATCAATCCAATGATTGATTATTTTTGGCATTTCACAGGTTAAATCTAAAACTGTAAAATTCTTAAAGCCAGCTGTATGGGTTGATAGAATTGCTGATGGAAGTATTGCAGTTTCAATACCAAAATGAGAAAGTATTGGTAGAGCAACAGTAGTTGAGCATTGTCCATAGCATGAAATATCTTGGATTGTTAATATTTTTTTACTCATTATTTATACACCTCGAATGTAATATATCACAAAAACTGGTATTTAAAAACAACCAGTTTTAGATAATATAATGGTACCAGCTATAATAGCTCTAATATTTTTTTTATGGCATGAGCCTTTTTCTTGTCTAGCTCCTTGATTTTCATTATTGAGTAAAGTCTATCTAAATCATCCTTGCTTTCTAAAGGGAAGGCATCTATTACCTTTAAATCATCTAAGGTATTAATAGATGACATTAAGGAGCTTAGCTCTAAATCATGGCTTATACCAAAAAGCTTATTTACATCTAGATATCTTTTAAAACTATCATCCTTATAAAAAACGGCATCTAGGCTTTTAAGCCTTTTAAGCATTTCCTCATTAATAGTATATTCAATGATTTTATCACCATCAAAGTGGATTTTGATTCCAGAGTCACTAAAGCCCAATAAATAATCAATGCTTACCATAAAAAAGCTAGCTAATGTTTCTAATAGCTTAGTTTTAAAATCTCTTTTTTCTTGCTCATAATAGCCTATGTTAGTTGTAGAGGTATTAAGTATTTTAGCTAAGTCTGCTTGAGTTAGCTTAAATTCCTTTCTGAGCTTTCCTAAATTATTTGACATATTTATCACCTAAATTTATTATATAAAATTTTTCAAAAATATGCTAGAATAAATATGGTGGTGGTTTTAAATGAATATAATGAGCTTTTTAACTCCTAAGGATTCAACATATTATTTGGATTCTAATTCTACAATTAGACAGGCCCTAGAAAAATTTGATTATCACAAATTTTCAATAGTGCCATTAATTGATGAGGAGGGACATTTTATCTCAACAATAAGCGAGGGAGATATTTTAAGATTCGTTAAGAATAATTGTAATTTTGATATTGAACTAGCTGAAAATGTAAGAATTGATGAGCTGGAGAAGTATAGGCCATATAAGTATCTCGATATTACCTGCTCACCTAAGGATGTTTTTGATCTATTGTTAGATCAAAACTTTATACCTATGGTAGATGGTAGAGGTATGTTTATTGGAATTATAAAGCGTAAGGAAGTATTAACTTATTTTTATAAGGAGCTTAATTTAAAGTAAAACTTATAAAAAAAGCTTATGAAAAGTAATAAATGTTACTTATTTTGGACAATTAGCAAGAATGATGTTGTTTTATTTAGTATTTTATTATATAATACGTACATAGAAGTTGATTTCTAAAGGTTCGGTTTGAAAGGAGTACATATTCTCATGAAGGGTAAGGTTAAATGGTTTAACGCTGAAAAAGGATACGGATTTATCGTGTCTGAAGAAGGCAAGGACGTATTTGTACATTTCAGTGCAATTGTATCTGACGGCTATAAGACTTTAGACGAAGGCCAAGAGGTTGAGTTTGAGGTTGAAAATGGCGCAAGAGGACAATTAGCTAAGAATGTAAGAAAGGCGTAAGTACCTATAATACGTAAAATAAAAGGCTAGAGCAATCTAGTCTTTTTTCTTTCTATTAAAAAATCTTTATTTATTTTATAGTTAGATTGCACTAACTATTGTAGTAAAACTTTAGATAATTACTGTTTTTTACTCCTTTATATATTATTTTAATAATATATAAAAGTGTAATTATTTTTCTTTAGATAAATTTACAAAAATTGCTTAATTTATCGTTTATTTATCGTTAAGTTATTGAATAATAGATTTAAAAGTTTTATAATTGTAATTGGATAAAAATATCTCATTAGGAGGAAAGAAAATGAGCAAACAAGTAAAAAGAATTGCTATAGATGGTAACTATGCTGCCGCATATTCATCTTACGCATTCACAGAAGTTGCCGGTATTTATCCTATTACTCCGTCTTCTCCAATGGCTGAGTATACAGATGAATGGGCTTCTCAAGGCAAGAAGAATTTATTCGGAATGCCTGTTAAAATCGTAGAAATGCAATCAGAGGGTGGTGCCGCTGGTACAGTTCACGGTTCACTTCAAGCAGGTGCTTTAACAACTACATATACAGCATCTCAAGGTTTATTATTAAAGATTCCAAACATGTATAAGATTGCTGGTCAATGCTTACCAGGTGTTATCCATGTTTCTGCACGTACCCTTGCTGCACAGTCATTAGCTATCTTTGGTGACCACCAAGACGTTATGGCTTGCCGTCAAACAGGTTTCGCAATGCTATGTTCAAACTCTGTTCAAGAGGTTATGGATTTAGCTGGTGTTGCACATTTATCTGCAATCAAGGCTTCTATTCCATTCCTACATTTCTTTGATGGATTTAGAACATCTCATGAGGTAAATACTGTTGAGCCAATCGACTATAGTGTATTTAATAGACTAGTTGATAAGAAGGCAATTGCTGAGTTCAGAGCTAACGCTTTAAATCCAGCTCATCCAAAGACTCGTGGTACTGCTCAAAACGATGACGTTTACTTCCAAACAAGAGAGCTTCAAGCTCAAAAGTATGGTAAGGTTTACCCAATCGTTGAGAAGTATATGAATGCAATCGGTAAGGCTACTGGTCGTCATTATAAGCCTTATCAATATTATGGACATCCAAATGCTACAAGAGTTATCGTAGCTATGGGTTCTGTAAACCAATGTGCTGAGGAAGTAGTAGATTACTTAGTAGCACACGGACAAAGAGTAGGTTTACTTGAGGTTCACCTATATCGTCCATTCGTTTCTAAGAAGTTCTTAGAGGCAATGCCTAAGACAGTAAGAAAGATTGCTGTATTAGACCGTACAATTGAACAAGGTGCTTTATATGAGCCATTATGCTTAGATGTACAAGCAGCATATAACGGTGTAGAGCATGCACCAAAGATCGTTGGTGGTCGTTATGGTCTATCTAGTAAGGATACAACTCCAGATCTAGTTAATGCTGTATTTACAAACCTAAAGAAGCAAAATCCAAAGGATCACTTCACATTAGGTATTAATGATGATGTTAAGTTCACATCACTTCCTGTTACTGAGTCAATCGACGTTGCTGACCCAACAACTACAGAGCTATTATTCTTCGGTTTAGGTTCAGATGGTACAGTTGGTGCATGTAAGAACATTTCAAAGATTATTGGTGACTACACTGATTTCTATTCTCAAAGCTATGCAGCTTATGACTCTAAGAAGTCTGGTGGTTCTACAAGATTACATTTACGTTTCTCAAAGAAGCCAATTCGTTCTACTTATTTAGTTAATAAGCCACACTTTGTATCTTGCTCACTAGATGCATATCTTGACAAGTTTGATATGATTGATGGTTTACGTGATGGTGGTACATTCCTACTTAACACAGTAGTTGATAAGGATCACATTGCTAATAGATTACCTAATAAGTATAAGAGATTATTAGCACAAAAGCATGCTAAGTTCTACATCATTGCTGCAAACGCTGCTGCAAGAGAGTGTGGCTTCCGTCCAGGCTTAGGTGTTAATACAATTATGCAATCTGCATTCTTCAAGCTAAATGAGCAAATCATGGACTATGAAGAGGCAAAGCAACATATGAAGGAGTTCGCAACTAAGACATATACTCGTAAGGGTGCTGATGTTGTTGAGCAAAACCATAGAGCAATTGATATGGGTGGTACAAAGCTTGTTGAGGTTACAGTTGATCCAGCATGGGCTAACTTAACTGATGAAGAGAAGACAGTTGATATGACTCGTCCAGCATTCGTACGTGATGTTTGTGATGTAATTAACTCAATTAAGGGTGATTCATTACCATTATCTACATTTGCTAAGTACGGTGATGACTGCCATATGCCACTTGGTACTGCAGCTTATGAAAAGCGTGGAGTTGCAACAGACGTTCCAGAATGGCACAGTGAAAACTGTATCCAATGTAACCAATGTGCATTCGTATGTCCACATGCATGTATCCGTCCATTCCTATGTACTGAGGAGGAGGTTGCTAACGCTCCAGAGGGTGCTAAGTTCCTACCTGCTACAGGCTTCAAGGCATACCAATATCATTTAGCTATTTCTACATTAGACTGTACAGGCTGCGGTGTCTGCTTAACTGTATGTCCAGGTAAGAAGAGCAAGGATGAAAACGGTGAGGTTGTAGTTAAGAAGGCTTTAACTAGCCATACAATGGCAGCTTCTCGTGAGGCTAAGGAAGAGGTTATTTGCCAATACTTCCTAGACCATGTAACATATAAGAGTGATGTTGCTGGTGATAACAACGCTAAGAACGTACAATTCGCTCAACCATTATTCGAGTTCTCAGGAGCTTGTGGTGGATGTGGTGAAACTCCATACGTTAAGGCAGTAGCTCAATTATTCGGTGATAGAATGATGGTTGCTAATGCTACAGGTTGTACATCAATTTATTCAGGCTCATATCCATCAAGCCCTTATACAACTAATGCTGAGGGTAGAGGTCCAGCTTGGGCTAACTCATTATTCGAGGATAACGCTGAGTTCGGATTTGGTATGAGAATGGCTGTTGAAACAATTCGTGATAGAATCCAAACAATCATGGCTTTAAATAAGGATGCTATGGCTCCTGAAACTGCTGAGCTATGTACTGAGTGGATTGAAAATAGAACATCTGGTGCTAAGACTAAGGAATTAGCTCCAAAGATCGTTGCTGCTCTTGAAAATGTTGACGCTAAGTGGGCTCATGACATCCTAGATGTTAAGGATTACCTAGTTAAGACTTCTCAATGGATCATCGGTGGTGATGGTTGGGCTTACGATATCGGTTACGGTGGATTAGACCATGTTATCGCTAATAACGAGGATGTTAATATCCTAGTTGTTGATACAGAGGTTTACTCTAATACTGGTGGTCAAGCATCTAAGTCAAGTCGTACTGGTGCTATCGCTAAGTTCGCTGCAGCTGGTAAGCCAGGCTTCAAGAAGGATTTAGCTTCAATCGCTATGTCTTATGGTCATGTTTATGTAGCTACAATTTCTCATGGTTATAACCAAAACCAAGTTATTAAGGCATTAAAGGAAGCAGAGGCTTATAATGGTCCATCAATCGTTATTGCTTACGCTCCATGTATCGCTCATAACATTAAGAAGGGTCTATTCATGTCTCAAATGGAGGCTAAGAAGGCTACTGAGTGTGGTTACTGGCCAACATTCAGATATAACCCAGATCTAGCTAAGGAAGGCAAGAACCCTATGACTCTTGACTCTAAGGAGCCAAACTGGGATCTATATAATGACTTCTTAATGAACGAGGGTCGTTATGCTCAATTAACTAAGGTTAACCCTGAAAGAGCTAAGCGCTTATTCGAGACTAACCTTGCAGATGCTAAGAAGCGTTATGCTAACTACAAGCGTCTAGCTGAAATCGATTATTCTAACCAAGAGTAATTAATTGAATTTATAAATTATGGCAGGTTTTAGGACCTGCCATTTTTTCTACTCAAATTTTGATTTACATGATGCTTTAGGATTAATTATTAAAATAATTCTTTAATTTCATAATAAGTAGTATATAATAGTTGTTAAGGAGGTTAATATGAAAAAAAGAGATATATTTGTTATTTTAGGAATTTTAATATTAGCTTCTATTATGCTTGTAGCAATACATTTTATGAAATCCCCAGGTAGTCAGGTTGCTGTATATGTCGATGATAAGGTAGAGGCTGTTTATAGCTTATCAGCAGATGGAGAATATGAAATTAATAATGGCACTAATAAAATAAAAATAGCTGATGGCGAGGTATGGATGCTTTATGCTAATTGCCCAGATAAAAAGTGCATTCATGAATTTGGTAAGATTCATAGCATAGGAGAAACTATTGTTTGCCTACCTAATAAGGTGGTAGTAAAGGTAGTTGGAGAGGACTTTAAGATATAATGACGGTTAAAAGAATGGCATATCTTGGCATGCTATGCTGTGTTGCTATGATATTTTCCTTTATTGAGAGTCAAATTCCTTCCTTTGTGGCTATACCAGCTATTAAAATGGGGCTTCCTAATATTGTAATTATAGTAATTTTATATAAGCTTGGTGCTAAGGAGGCAATTTTAGTTAATATAGTAAGAATGCTACTAACTAGCCTTCTATTTGGTAATCTTATGATGCTTACCTATAGCTTTGGTGGGGCAGCCTTAAGTATTATAGCTATGCTTATTATGAAAAAATTAAATTTTAATGTAATAACAGTAAGTGTTCTTGGTGGTGTTTTTCATAATGTTGGTCAAATTATAGTGGCGGCCTTTGTTGTTTCAACAGTAGAGCTACTTTATTATTTACCAGTATTAATTATTACAGGAACAATTTCTGGTATATTAATCGGTTTAATTGGAGCTTTAGTAGTTAAGAAGCTTGAACCAATTGAGTTTTAAGCTCTAGATTATCTAGAGCTTTTATTAAAGTAAATTATTATTTTAAGGAGAATTGATTATGAGTAAAAAATATTTTGATTTTAATGATGAGGTAGTAATGGGAGGAGACATTCTAACTAAGTATGATGGTAAGGATCTATTATTGAAGAATGTTAAGCCTTACGTGGGACCTGTTACTATGCAATATATTCCCTTTGGAGGTATACAATCAGTATTTCATGGTAATCTGATTATTACTACAAGAAGTGGCTTTATTGTGCCTGAGGGAATAAGATATAATGGTAAGGATTATTCAGTTGAGGAATTTATTAAAATTTTTGATGATTTAGTAAATGTAATACTTCCTTGTTAATTCCAATTTTAATTGCAAAACGTGCTATGACAATTTTTTAAGAAAACGTTTAACATATAATATATTGCTATATTTATTGAACATTCCTATAAAAAAGACTAAAATTAAATTGTCGTGGACGGTAAATAATTAAATAGGAGGAAATTTATAAAATGAGATTTACTTTACCAAGAGATTTATATCATGGAAAAGGCTCTTTAGAGAACCTTAAGAACTTAAAGGGTCATCGTGCAATGGTTTGCGTTGGTGGCGGAAGCATGAAGAGATTTGGTTTCTTAGACAAGGCTGTTGAGTACTTAAAGGAAGCAGGAATGGAAGTAGAATTAATCGAAGGAATCGAACCAGATCCAAGTGTAACTACAGTTATGGCTGGTGCTAAGAGAATGCTTGAATTCCAACCAGACTGGATCGTAGCTATGGGTGGAGGTTCTCCAATCGATGCTGCAAAGGCAATGTGGATTAAGTAGGAGCATCCAGAAATTACATTCGAGCAATTGTGTGTAGTATTTGGTATCCCTGAGCTTCGTCAAAAGGCTCACTTCTGTGCAA
>JAHHSW010000210.1 GCA_020024985.1 Anaeroplasmataceae bacterium
GTTGAATATGATCTTAACGATATCGATTGTGAATATATGGAGCTAAAATAAACGATAAAATAAATAAATTAATTAAAGAGGGGAAGACCTATTCAATTTTAATTTTAGGCCTTCCCCTCTTTTCTACTTCTTAATTATATCTAATAGCTCTACTAAATCATTACAAATATCACTACTATCTAGTATTTTAAGCATTCTTTCCTTTTTATAGTCAGCTGGAGTTATACCTACAAAGCCTACTCCTGCCTTATCAGCACAAGCCTTATCCCTTGGATGATCTCCAAAAAATACTACCTCCTCTGGCTTAGAGCCCATATTAGCCATTAGCTCCTCTAGCATCCAGGTGTTTGGCTTTAAAAGCTCTGGGTGACCAGTAACTCTTCCTAAAACCGGAAGCTTTATATCAGGTAAATACTTACCCATAAAATAGCTAACCACAAGTGGTGAATTATTACTAGCTATGGCAAGCTTATAGCCCTTAGAATCTAAATACCTAAGTAGCTCTACTGCCCCATTAATTGGCTCACCACATTCTACTGCCTCTAGCTCCTTATTTGTTAATATTTCATCGGCCCTAATTAAGGCCTTTAATCTATTTTCACTACTATTTTCCTGTTCATCTACTACTCTAAAGGCATCAAAGGGATTCCAGGTATCTGGCATAGTATAGCCAAGGCTACTATACTCCTTTTTAAGCATAGCTATTTCCTTATCAAAGCTAAAGGTTGTAAATAAATGGAAAAGTGTTCCATCAAAATCAAAGATAAATGCTTTTTTATTTCCTATAATTTCCTTAACCATCTTAAAATCCTCCACATTTTCTAACTAAGTATACCAATTTAATTATTAAATTGCAAAGCTTTTCTATTTTAACTGCTTTTTCATTTCATTTTCAAAAAAATTAATTTGTATTTTAGATATGAACGTGTTAAAATCATTAATGTAATTTTTTATTAAATTTATAGGAAGGTAATAATAATAATGGAAAAAATTTACGAAGGAAAAACAAAGGACGTATTTAAGCTTGAGAATGGTAATGTTTTACTAAAGTTCAAGGATGATTGTACTGGTAAGGACGGAGTGTTCGATCCAGGTGAGAATAGTGTTGGTCTAACAATTGAGGGAATTGGTAGAGAAAACCTAAGAACATCAATCTACTACTTCGAGCTTTTAAAGAAGGCTGGTATTAAGACTCACTATGTAAGTGCTAATATCGAGGATGCAACTATGGAGGTTTTACCTGGTAAGGTATTCGGTCATGGTCTTGAGGTTATTTGTAGACTAGTTGCTACAGGCTCATTCATCCGTAGATATGGTGAGTACATTGAGAATGGTACTCCTCTTAAGGGTGGATATGTTGAATGTACATTCAAAAACGACGCTTTAGGTGACCCACTAGTAACTGCTGAGGGTCTAGAGGCTTTAGGTGTTATGTCAATGGATATGTTCAACAAGATGAAGGAACAAACTCTAAAGATTACTAAGATTGTTGCTGACGATTTAAAGACTATCGGTCTTGACCTATGGGACATTAAGTTCGAGTTTGGCTACAACAATGATGAGGTTATCCTAATCGATGAAATCGCATCAGGTAACATGAGAGTTTACAAGGATGGTAAGATTGTATCTCCTGTTGAGCTAACTAAGCTTATTTTAAACCGCTAATTATAAATAATTAAGATGAGGGCTATTTATAGCCCTTATTTTTTTCTTCTAAGCCCCAGTTGGCTTATTCCTCAGCTGATATAATGCTTGTGGTTGAGATATATAGCTTAATATACTAGAATATAATTGTAGGTTACGATTTTGAGGTGATATCATGTATTTTACTAAAGGCTATAGGCCTAAAGCTTTGGCATCATTTATTAGATCTATTAATAAGATAACCTATAGTAGATCTATATATTTAATAAATGATACAAAAAATCATGAAACTAGGCTTCTAAATCTAATTAGAGGCCTTATTTTATTTATGGACAGCCATGATTTTACTATGAAGAAATTAAAAATGGAATTTAATAAGGAGTTAGTCTTAGGTAAGCCAGCATTAAGCTATATTTAGC
>JAHHSW010000211.1 GCA_020024985.1 Anaeroplasmataceae bacterium
ATTCATAATATCACCTACCTAATAGCTAATAATAGTAATAAAGCCAATAATAATACCTGAAGTAGCATTCCTAAATAAATAACAATTGAAAAATAGCTTTTATTGGTTTTATGATGATTAATTATTCTACCTAGGAAGGCACCTAGTGCACCTCCAAAAATAGTTATACCTAAAAGAGTCTTTTCTTCAATTCTTGTTTTATTTTCTAAAGCAAGCCTTTTATCCTTTTTAAACATAAGGAAGGCTATAGCACTCATAATTATTAGATATGCTATATATATAGCTAAAATTATTTTCTCGTACACACTACCACCTTCTTACTTAAATTCTATCATCTAAGCTAAGCATTTACAATAAAATTAATATTCAACCTCAATCTTTTGGTCGAAATTACATACATTCTTAATCCATTTACCCTGCTTAGTACGCCATAAGCTAAAGAATAGCTTTATGACCTCCTCAAGAGAGATTAGGGCAAATACCCAAACAACATTTAAATTAAAGACAAAGGCACCAAGGCAGCCTAGAGGGATTGCGAAGGTCCAAATACCAGCAATATCTATAATCATACTTACAATAGTATCTCCACCAGCTCTTAATACACCACAAATAGAGGTTATATTGAAGGCCTTAAATGGTAATATTATCGCATAGACAATACATACATAAATAACATACTTCTTTACTACCTCAGATATATTTGGATATAAAAGAGTGTATGGGTAAACAATTCCAACTAGGATTAAACCAAGCACTACACCAAAAGCTGTATTAGCAACTAAAAGCCTCTTAGCATTTCTTTTAGCATCACTAAATTTATCTGCCCCAAGCTCATTACCTATTAATATAGCTGCCGCATTAGACATACCTAATAGGAATACATAAACTAAATCCTGAATGCAGGTCGCAATAGTCATGGTTGTGGTGGCTGTTTCATCCATATGTCCATAAATTACACTATATACGGTAGTACCAAGCCCCCAGCCAAATTCATTAATTAAAACTGGAAGTATAAATATAAAGGTTGATAAAATAAATTTAAGCTTAAGGCTAAACATTCTTTTTACATGTAGCTCAAAGCTCTTCTTTGTAAAAATACAATACATTGTTAAAGCTATAATTTCTATAGATCTAGCAATAACTGTACCTAAGGCAGCACCATCAGCCTTCATAACTGGTGAGCCCAAATTACCAAAGATAAAAATGTAGTTACAAATAAAATTTATCGCTACACAGCCCAAGGTTATTAGCATTGGGGCTGAGGTTTTATTAACTGACTTTAATAGACCAGTTATAGCTGTAGAAACTGAGGTTAATATATAGCTTATAGAAACGATTTTCAAATAGGATGAGCCTATTTCAATAAATCTTTCATCATTAGTAAATATCCTCATTAAATTATCTGGCATAAAATAGGCAAGTAAAAAGAAAATAAGACCACCAAGGGCACTAAATATTAATGAGAAGCCAAAAACCTTGTTTATACCCTCCTCATCACCCTTACCATAATACTGGCTTATTAAAATTGCACTACCACTTACAATACCAATTAATAATAGATTTAGTACGAAGAATACCTTATTTGCAAGTCCTACTGCTGATACATAATCATCACCAAAATTACCTATCATAAAGATATCTAGCATATTTAAAACTGTACCAATTAAGCTGCTTAAGGCTACTGGAATACCAATTATAGCTACTCTTCTCCAGAAACTCTTATCCATATAAAAATTTGCTCCTTTCAAAAATAAAAGAAAAGACATGTTTAATGCCTTTTACTTATACTCCTCCTCGGTTATGACTCTAGCAGCAAGCCTTCCCATTAGCTCATAGCCGTGGTGAGATGGATGTAAATGATCACCTGAATCAGAGCCCTCGTTAAATTTAACAACGCCCTCATCAAAATGTCCAACTGCCATCTCAAAATCAACAAATCTATCTGATCTAATGAAGCCATTAATAGCGTTCTTTAGATTTTCCTTCTCCGAATTATAGGTTCTCCAATTATAAATTGGAAGGCAGAATCCATAAGAAAAACAACGAG
>JAHHSW010000212.1 GCA_020024985.1 Anaeroplasmataceae bacterium
GCCTTAAGGGATAAGGCTTTAGAGATTAAGAGTGCAAAATCCTTAATGATGAATAAAAAGCAAATTAAGGAGGCTGTAGCTGAGGCGCTTAAGCTTGTAAAGCTTGAGGGCTATGAAAATAGAAAAATTGATCAAATGTCAGGTGGTCAGCAGCAAAGAGTCGCTATTGCTCGTGCAATTGTAAATAAGCCAAAGATTCTTTTACTAGATGAGCCACTATCGGCCCTAGATTTAAAGCTTCGTCAGGACATGCAATATGAGCTTAAGGAAATGCAGCGCTCACTTGGTATTACCTTCGTCTTTGTAACCCATGACCAGGAGGAGGCCTTAACCATGAGTGATACTATCGTAGTTATGAATAAGGGTGTTATTCAGCAAATTGGTACCCCTGAGGATATTTATAACGAGCCTAAGAACCGCTTTGTTGCCACCTTTATAGGTGAATCTAACATTATTAGAGGTGTATATAAGGGTAATAAGGTAGTTGAATTTATGGGTAAGGAATTTGAGTGTGTAGATGAAAACTTCAAATCTGGTGAGGCCTGTGATGTTGTGATTAGACCAGAGGACTTTGATAGAGTTAACCCTAATGATGCTAAAATTGTAGGTACAGTTACCGATGTTGTATTTAAGGGTGTTCATTTTGAAATTTGTGCGGATGTAAATGGAATGGAATTTGTTATTCATGATTATGAAATTGCAAAAGTAGGAGATAAGATTGGTCTTAATGTTGACCCATATGAGATTCATCTTATGAAGGTAAATGACTAGATTTAAAAAGATGAGTATTCCATACATTGTATGGATGATAATATTTACAGGTATTCCTTTACTTTTAATGGTTCTATTTGCCTTTTCGACAGTAGAAAGCTTTAATATTTATACATTCGATTTTGCTGACATTAAATTTTCAGCCACAAATTTACAAAATTTAGTAGAGCCAGTCTTTATAAGAGCCTTTTTAAGGTCTATGCTATACGCCTCTATTGCGACTATATTATGTCTTTTAATAGGATATCCAATTGCTTACTTTATAAGCAGAAGTAAGCTTAAGAATAAGTATTTATTATTACTTATCTTTGTAATGCCTATGTGGACTAATATGCTACTTAGAATTCAAACTATTAATAATCTACTAGGTGAAAATAGCTTTTTCACTAATGTATTTAATTTTACACTTGATTTAAGTGAAATGAAGGGACTAAAGATTATTTTAGTAATGACCTTAGTTTACCTACCATTTATGATTTTCCCAATTTATACAGTTCTAGAGAAAATGGACAACAGCCTATTTGAGGCTTCAAATGACTTAGGAGCGGGTCATATTAAGACCTTCTTCAAGGTTACACTTCCAATTTCCTCTAAGGGAATTATGTCAGGAATAATGATGGTATTCCTACCTGCCGCTATGGGCTTTACTATTCCAACTATAGTTGCGAAGGGAGACCCAAGATATAGTATGGTCGGTCTACTAATTGAAAGACAATTTAAAAACTCAACTACCTTCTTTAATAGAGGAAGCATGTGGAGCTTAATTATAATTATCTTTGTTCTTGGCTCTTTATATATTATCTCTAAGATAGATGAGGATGGTGAAACAATACTATGATGATTGAAAATGATAGAATTATAGTTGAAAAGCCATTATCAGATAAGGTAAAAAGGGTTAGCTATAAAAGCTTTGTAGTAGTATTTATAGGTATAGTTTTATTACTTACCTATGTTCCTATTATAGTAATGGCCTTAACCTCATTTACCTCAGATCCACTTGGCTACCGTTTTAATGATATAACCTTCAAATGGTATACTAAGCTATTTGAAAATGGTGATTTAAGTGATTCAATTAAGTTTACACTTGAAATTACCTTCCTATCTACTATCATAAGTACTATCTTTGGTACTTTGTCAGCTATAGGAATAAATTCCTTAAATAAAAATTTAAAGAAGAAGGTTATTATTTTAAATAACGTTCCTATTTTAAATGCTGATATTGTAACTGCTGTATTCCTACTTATAAT
>JAHHSW010000213.1 GCA_020024985.1 Anaeroplasmataceae bacterium
AACAAAGAGAAAGTATATGAAAGTGTACAAATATAAACTTTTGTACACTTTCATCATTCTACCGATATTAGGATTATCTTTAGTATTTATGCTTTACTCTTGTTCTAGCAATTTGTCTCTCCATTCAATATATTCATCTAAATCGCTCTTTATTAGCTTAACACAAGCTAATATTACTGCAGCATCATCTAGATATCCTGCCCCTGGCAGAATATCTGGAATTAAATCTCCAGGTACTACTAGATAGGTTAAGGCTGATACAACAGCTAAAATACTGCCCTTAGGTATTACAGTATATTTCTTTTTATAATAGTCACTAACCATACTAGCTAAAATAGGTACATATTTTAGCCCCTGAAGCCAACCAGGTAGTGACTCACACTTCTTTTCAATATCTCTTAAAAGCTTTTCTAGCTTAGCTTTATTATTTAATATCCTTTTAGACTCCTCCTTTCCGTTTTCAATTACCTTTAGTGCTACCTCATAAGATACATTATTTTCTTCCATATTAAAAATCCTCCTTCATAAGAGTACTTGTTTTTTTCGCGTACTATAATCTATGTTTTTAAAGGCCTACATCATTGTAGGCCTAAGCACTCATAGATTATAGATAGAATAAATAAGAAAAGTACAAATATACCTATCTTCCACCAGTTATTACTCCACCATTCATTTCTTCTATATAGCTTTTCTTTTTTTATTTCCTGAAGCCTAAGCTCCTCTTCCTTTTCTCTACGTCTTTCTTCTTCAGCATCTTGCCTTAGTATCTCCTGTTGTCTTTCTAAAACACCTAGAGCCTTATCAAACATACCCTTTTCACTTCTCTTGGCATTTTTTATAAATACCTGAGAACCACAGTCCTTACAGTAAGCCACCTCAAATGATGAATCTAGCTCTAGCTTTCCTCCACATTTAGGGCATACCGCAGGTATAAACTGAATTTCTTTTTCCTTCTTAAAAAACATATTAATCACCTCATTAAGGGTGATTGATAATTTCGCGTACTTATCCACATGGCTATAGATAATGAAAACATAAGTAAATCAAGGTATTAAATATATCTTAAATTACCCCTAGGGCTTCATTTTAGCCACTAGGGGCTATTTATAATAAAATAGATACAAATGTAGCCGTTGTAGCTAATGACTTACTAGGTGGCTAATTCAAGGCAAGTCGCACAATATGAGAGTTAAAAATATAGGCACAAAATAATAAAAGGAGCAGTTACACAATTTCTTGTTAACGCTCCTCGTATTTCAAATGCCAGATAAATTCACATTTACCTACTTAACATCTAGTATATACCTCATTAATTGCTTCAGCTCTTAATGATCTAGATTTTTTGTTTACATCATCATTATTGTTTTTCTTTTCTAGGTAAAGCTTTTTAACCTCATCCCACAAATCATTTTCTTTAATAGCCTTAATTTTATCATCTATTACAAATGCATCTGGATCGTATTCCCAATAATAAGAGTTTTCTTCATTATTAAGGCTAATATAAGACTGACCACCATAATAGCTATCAGCTACTATAGCTATATCGCAACTATGAATTATTTTAGGATTATAATAATCCTTTACTTTAATAGTAAGCACTCCTGTACTATCCTCACAATAATCATAGCGTGATGAGCCTGATTTAAAAACATTATTAAATGCGTTCATTAATTTGTGCTTTATCTCTGATGCAGAATAAAGCTCATCTTCATCATTTACTCTAATCTCAACTTCAAAGTCAAAACCAATATTAGAGCTAAAATCACAAGTGACCATATTTAATTTCTCACTACCAACAAAATCATATCTAAAAGTAAATTCATCCCTTAGCTCATTTTGGACCTTATTAAATATTTCAATAAGCTCTCTCTTTACAGGTAATCTTTTAGCCCTTGATACATATTCATAATTTTTCATAAAAAGTTCCTCCAATCCCCTTTAAAATGCTTTAGCAAGCTTTAAAAAGTAAAGCGTAGTTCATATATAAATAATAAAAGCTCCAATA
>JAHHSW010000214.1 GCA_020024985.1 Anaeroplasmataceae bacterium
GCTTATTCCAGGCTTCACTATTCCGTATATTAATGAAATTAAAAATATAGCTAATTTAATTTTAACAATTGCAGCCTTCTTTGCTGGCTGGGTATGGTTAGTTTCATGCAGAATGAATAAGACCCTAAAGCTAGTTTTAGAAATTATGTTCTGTGTTTTTGCAGTAGCAGCAATTTTAGGTATCTTTGGATTAGGTATTTAATTATAAGGAGCTTAGGCTCCTTTTATTTTTAGTTAATTTTTGGTATAATTGAATAAAATATGTAGTTGGAGGTAAGCAATATGGAAAAGCTATTATATATAGATTGCTGTATAAGAAAGGAAGAAAGCAGAACTAAAATACTAGGTGATTATTTTCTTTCTAAAATAGATAAAGCTAAATATGAGGTGGAGTATTTAAGCCTAATGGACTTGGATTTAATGTATTTAAATACTAGAAGCCTAAGCTTAAGAGATAAGCTTATTGAGCTAGGAGAATTAAATCATCCAAGGTTTAATTATGCCCATCAGCTTAGTGAAGCTGATGTAATTGTTATTGCATCACCATTTTATGATTTATCAATTCCTGCCTTACTTAAGGTTTACATTGAAAATTGTACGGTTGATGGTATAACCTTTAAATCTACAGAGAATGGCTTAGTTGGTCTATGTAAGGCTAAGGAAATGCTTTATATTACCACAAGAGGTGGCTTAATGGAGGGAAGCCCGCTTGAGATGGGAACTAGCTATTTAGCAGGAATTTGTAGCTTTTTAGGTGTTCAAAAATTCTCTTATGTTGCGGCAGATGGCTTAGATATGCCATTAGATCATGAGAAAATAATAAATGAAGCAAAGGCTAAGCTAGATAAAAAGCTAGAAGAGCTATAGAAAGAAAAAAGGACGGTTTTTTCCGTCCTTTTTGACTATTTAATTAAAAGTCTAATTTCGTTGTTAGAAGCATCTAAAACATATGGTATTTCTGGCTTTATTTCACCAGTAATAATCTTTTTAGCAATGAATGTCTCAATGTATTTTTGAATATATCTCTTTACTGGTCTAGCACCATATTCTAAATCGAAGCTTTGATTTAAAATATATTCCTTAAGAGCATCAGTATAGCTCATATTAATTCCCTGGGCAATAAGCCTCATATCTAGATTACGTAAAAGCTTTGTAACAATCTTATATTGAACATCCTTTGTAAGTGGATTAAAGGTGATAATTTCATCAATTCTGTTTAAGAATTCTGGCTTAAAGCTTTGATGAAGTAGGCAGTTAAGCTTACTATCGGTTTCACTATTACGGTTTAGTAATAGCTCACTACCTAGGTTAGAGGTCATGATGATTATGGTGTTCTTAAAGTCTACGGTTCTACCCTGAGAATCTGATAATCTACCATCATCAAGGATTTGAAGAAGTATATTAAAGACATCATGATGAGCCTTTTCAATTTCATCAAATAGAACAATAGAATAAGGATTACGTCTAACCTTTTCGGTTAATTGACCACCCTCATCATAGCCAACATATCCTGGAGGAGCACCGATTAGCTTAGCCACACTGTGGCTCTCCATATATTCAGACATATCAATTCTTATAATATGGCTCTCACTATCAAATAAGGCCTCAGCAAGTGATTTAGCAAGCTCGGTTTTACCAACACCAGTAGGACCAAGGAATAGGAATGAACCAATTGGCTTGTTTTCATCCTTAATACCAGCACGCTGACGGATAATAGCATCTGAAATTAATTCAACTGCCTCATCCTGGCCTATTACACGCTCCTTAAGGGTATCACTAAGATTTAATATCTTTTCACGTTCACCCTGCATAAGCTTTGAAATAGGAATGTTAGTCCATTTAGAAATAACCTCAGCTATATCCTCCTCAGCTACGATTTCAGATAGCATATGATTATCCTTTAGGCTTTCCTTATAAGCGTTAATCTTTTCCTCAATCTTAGGTATTTTAGCGTATTGTAGCTCTGAGGCAGCCTGGTAG
>JAHHSW010000215.1 GCA_020024985.1 Anaeroplasmataceae bacterium
GTGTATATTAAATGCCTTCATTAATACCTAATAATAAAAAATGGCTTAGCCTAGGTATTTTAGATTTACTATATTCCTTTTGTCTTGTATCACTAGCCTTTATTAGTAAGCTAGTAATGGATGGTGCACAAAATAAGGATATAGATAGGGTTATTAGCTTTTCCTTAATCTTTCTTGCAGTAATCCTACTTGGGCTAGCATTTAAGCTTATTAAAAATATTTTATATGTAAAAATTTCTCTTAAAAGAGAAGAGGAGCTTAAGAGGCTCTTATTCAAGGAGAGGCTTCAAAGCAAGCTTAGCTTTGATAATGTCCATACTGGGGTTTTAATCCAAAGCTTTACCTCTGATATTAGAAATATAGTTTCAGGTGAGGTAGATACCTACCCTAATATCTTTTTTGAGGTTGGTAGATTAGGATTCGCAGTTATAAGTGTTTTCTTTATAGACTGGCGTATATTACTAGTTTTATTGCTACTAGGGCTAGTAGGCCTTTTAGTAGCAAGAATCTATTCTAGATACCTTAAAAGGCTTCATAGGGATACATTAGATAATGAGGGTAAGCTTAATTCCTTTTTCCAGGAGAGCATGGAGAATATTAAGCTAATTCAGTCCTATGAGGCTAAGGACAATTTCAATAGCTATTATTTAGCTAATGAAAATCTTTATTTTAATAGTAAAAGAAAAATGTATCATTTTCAGCTAATTGCTGGAAATATTTTAACCCTTGGTAGTAACATAATTTATGCAGCCTACATATTTTATGGAGGCTACTCAATTGCGAAGGGGCTAATGAGCTATGGTACCCTAATTGCCATTTTACAGCTTATGAGCCATATCCAATCACCAATTATGTCTTTTAGCAATATAATTAACCGCTATAGCCTATATAAGACCTCTTATGGTAGGTTAAATGAAAGATTAAGGGGTGAGGTAAGAAAGACCCCAGCCCTTGATAGCTTTGATTATATAGAGCTATCAAATATAAGCTTTGGCTATAATGAGGATGCCTTATTTAAGGATTTATCCTTCACCATTAAAAATGGAGAGGTAATTCAAATAAAGGGTCATTCAGGTATTGGTAAGACCTCATTATTTATGATCCTTTTAGGCTTTATAAGCCCTAAAAAGGGAGAAATGAAAGCCTATTATAATAGTAAGGAATATGATTATAGTGAGGCTAAGAGGCTATTTAGCTATGTAGCCCAGGAAAATATTTTATTTTCTGGTACTATAAGAGATAACTTTAATCTTCTTGTAGGTAAGGACTGTGATATTTTAAGGGCCTTAAGGTTTTCTAATATTTATGAAGAAATTATGGAGCTACCTAATGGGCTTGATACAAGGCTTAATGAAAGAGGTAGTGGACTATCTATAGGTCAGCTTCAAAGAATTATGATTGCGATAGCCTATGCTAAGGATAGACCAATCTTTTTATTAGATGAGTTTACAAGTGCCCTAGATGAAAAAAACAGTAGGGCTATTATAGAAAATCTTAAAAGAGAGAATAAAACAATAATTTTTATTTCTCATAAGAATGAGGCTATTGAGCCTGATAAGATAATTGATTTAGAGAAGTATTTATAATATTTGCCTAGCTAATGCTAGGCTAAATATTATTTTGGAGGTAGTATGATTACTGGCTTAAATGAACGAATAAAAAAATTAAGGCTTAAAAGAGGCTTAGCTATTTCTGATATCGCAAGCCTATTAGGTATAGAGGTTAAAACCTTTATAGGCTATGAGGACGGAAGTATCCTACCTGATATAATGATTCTTCCAGAGCTTAGTGAAGGTCTAGGAGTCTCTATAGACTTTTTACTTACAGGTAAGGAAAAGAAGGATATAAAGGCTATGGGTAAGCTTGAGCTATGCTGTAAGGAGGATAGCGTTAGTGAGCTTAATAAGATAAATAGAGAGGTTATAAGCTTTGTTGATTTAGATGGTAATGATATTTTCTATTATATTGATAAATAT
>JAHHSW010000216.1 GCA_020024985.1 Anaeroplasmataceae bacterium
AACAAGATTTTAACATTTGTATATAATATTTATTTTGGTCTATTACTTGCTGGATTATTTGAATTAATACATCCATATAGTGAATTAACTATAATTCAAATCATTAGCTTCGTTGCTATGCTACTACCAGCAGTTATAATTTTAATAATAGTTTTAAAGCCAAACCCAACACTTAATAGAAAATCATTATTTATTCCTTTATTACTATTCGCTTGTGGTCAAATAGCTGTTAACACCTACACTATTATTAGAAGTGAGGTATATGTAGGTATTTACTATATTATACTTGATGTAATATTAGTAGTATTATACCTAGTTGCTAATAGAAAAGATATCTTTTATATGCTACTATGTGTTTTCGGAATAGTACTAGTACCACAGGTATTAAATGCCTTAAATGGTAATATTGATTCCTTATTAGCTTCAATACTTCTTCTTACCACTCTTCTTGGTGCTTATAATGATTATAAGGAGCTTAAGGAAGATGATAACACCTCAAATAACCAAGAGGAGGCTAGTGAAGCCCAAGAAAATGAAGCTTCTATGGAAAAGCCTGAGGACGAAAATGCTCAGAAAGATACCGAGGCTAACGAAAACTAAATATTAATCTATAATAAAATAGGTGAGTCATATGACCCACCTATTTTATTATATCTAAACGTTTTAAATTATTTAGCTTTCTTCTTTTTAAGCTTCTTAGCTCAATAAGCTCCTTATTATCTGGATTAAGCTCTAGCATTCCTTCTATTTCCTTAAGCTGTATGCTTAATCTATTTAATACAGCCTCCTTATTCTCTAGGTATTCTCTAGCTAATATTAATCCATCAATCCCCATATCCTTGTACTGATCTACAAATGGAGAAATTTCATTGTAGGATAGATTAAATTTTTTATATGCAGCAACATAATTGCAATCTGTTTCAATTAAGTAGCTTAATAAGTCTAATTTGTTAGTCATAAAACCTCATCCCCAATAAAAAGGTGCCACAGCACCTATTTATTCTACGTAATTTTTAACCTCAAAATCTGGCTTAACCTTTTCAAAGGCCTTTATTATAATACCTTTTTCATCAATAACATAGGTATTTCTATTAACACCCATATATTCTCTACCATATAGCTTCTTTAAAGCCCAGCACTCATAAGCCTTAATTACCGTAAGCTCTGTATCTGATAGCATAACGAATGGTAGCTCATATTTAGTTTGAAAGCTCTTATGAGATTTAACTGAATCCTTAGATATACCAATTACTACTACATCATCAGTTCTAATAGTATCATAATACTCCTTAAACCTTAAGGCTTGCTTTGTACAGCCAGTTGTATTATCCTTTGGATAAAAATACAGAATAACCTTTTTACCTAAAAAATCACTTAAGCTAACCATATTACCATTATCATCTGGTAAGGTAAAATCAGGTGCCTTAGTACCAACATTTAACATATTACTTCTCCTTATCAACTAGCATTAATATTCCTGAAATAACATTAACGAATATCAATGTACAAATTTTAAATGCAAGACTTGGATCCTTTCCCTCATTACAGCATCTGAAATAATGAACTGTCATTGGTAGCATCCATAATAATGGAAATATTGTTGCTCCTCCAACAACACAAGATAAAACTAAAAACACCTTGGTTGCCATATGAATTGGCTCGCTTTTATCGTTTGGTGCCCCACCATCACATGGGCAGCCACAATTAGGACAAACAATTGCTTCATCATCAAGCTCATTACCGCAATGTGAACAAAATTTCATAATATCCCCTCGCTTCGTCTACCTTAATTTTATACCTTAATAGCAAATTTATCAATAATTTTATAACATTATTGGCATAAATGCATTGAAACGAGCTTTAATTTACAAATGTGGAAAATTAATATAATAGGGTAGAGAAAAGTTTTTAGCTTTTCCCTCCCATTGCACCGTACGTACG
>JAHHSW010000217.1 GCA_020024985.1 Anaeroplasmataceae bacterium
ACCTTATTCTTATTATCAGTAGCTAAGCTAATTATAGTATCAGCCTCTACTGCCTCTATAACAATACTATCAAGCTTAGAATCTATATTTTCCTCTACTGCTCTTTCCTCTAAATTATAAACCCTAGTTACACTAAAGCCATTTATCATAAATATTATGAAGGTACAAACTAAGCCTAGGGCTAATAATCCTCCACCAACAAGTAATGCTATTTTTTCACCCTTATGCATTTCTTCTACCTCCTAAAAGAGCTCCTCTTAAAACCTCTGTAAGGCTCTTAGTTAGCTTTATACCAAGCTTAGTAATATATTTTAAGGCTATAAATAGAATTATAGCTCCTCCTATTAGCATTAATGCCTCGGCTATAGAAAGCCCTGCTGGAGAAAAATTAGCTGTAAATAAAAAGCCAAAGCCAGCACTTAAGGCACTTAAGCCTCCTATACCAAGGGCTAGGTTAGCTATATAGCTAGAGCCTACAACTGCCCAAATTGCAATATAAAGAGCTAGGACAACCATAGCTAAAGAAATAAGTAATGGAAACCATAGTGGGAATCCCAAAATCAATAAAACTATTTCAAATGGCTTTAGCTCTCTTTTACTACTAGAGCCTTTAGCCTCATTAATAGTTTCATTATTAGCGCTATTATTAACCACTCTATTATCACTAAAATCCTTATCCCCTCTAAGAGCTTCTCTTATCTCCGCTTCAATATAATCTAATGAGCCTAAGGCCTCTACTGCCTCCTCCTCGCTCATTCCATCCTCCATTCTATCTGAAATCATTTCACTATAGAATTCACAGGCTCTTTCAATATCATCACTAGCTAAATCCTTTAGCCTCAATGATAGCTTTAAAATAAATTTTTCCTTAGTCATCCTCATCACTCCTTAAAAAATCATATAACCTAATAAACTCCTTAACCTCTTTTTTTAAATCAATAAGCCTTAATCTTCCGCTATTAGTTATATTATAGTACTTTCTAA
The DNA here is from genome assembly GCA_020024985.1 of Anaeroplasmataceae bacterium. GTDB lineage: Bacteria > Bacillota_I > Bacilli_A > Acholeplasmatales > Anaeroplasmataceae > Anaeroplasma. Next base: position 985 of record JAHHSW010000217.1, read on the forward strand.
TCCTACCATTATGCTCCTCGCTTCTAACCTCTAAAAGCCCCTGAGTTTCAAGCCTTCTTAATATCGGATAAAGAGTACTTTCTTTTATTTCTATGTACGGCTTTAAATCCTTGATTATTTGATACCCATAGGTTTCTCCCTTTTGTGTAGCCTTTAATACACATACGTCAAGTAAGCCTCTTTTTAATTGATTATCCATAAAACAAAAACCTCCTGGCATATATACTATACAACGCATAGTATTATGTGTCAAGAGGTATTAATCATAAATTAATCTAAATAGGAAATAAAGGAGCAGCTAATGCATATGATATTATGCATATTCTGCTCCTTAATTTTAAAGCTTATTCAGTAGAATTCTCTACATCGTCTTCCTTTTTATTCTTTCTTACTTCAATTACTATTACTATAGCACCCCATACTAAGCATCCACCTAGGATTACACCATCAGCAATAAACATAAGCTCCTCCCATAAAGGTAGCTTATAACCGACGATATCCTTATTCATAGCATTAGAGTTACAGATTGTATAAAGAATATTCTTAGAAGCTCTTCTAATAGCACTAACCTGTGTAGCTGAGGTATCCTTTAAGCTTGGTGCCTTGTTACCTTGGTTAAGACATAAGTCACCACCAGCTCTAATCATTTGATCAACATTCATATATCTAGCTAAGGCATAATCTGTGATTACAGAGCCCTTAAAGCCCCACTCATCTCTTAATACCTCAGTAAGTAAAGCATAGCTACCACCTGCCCAGGTAGTACCTAATCTATTGAATGATGACATAATACCTGTAGTACCGCCATCCTTAACAGCCATCTCAAATGGCTTCATGTAGATCTCTCTTAGGGCTTGCTCATCAACCCACACAATACAGCCATTACTATCTCTATTAGTTTCCTGATCATTTGCAACAAAGTGCTT
>JAHHSW010000218.1 GCA_020024985.1 Anaeroplasmataceae bacterium
ATTTATAATTATTTTAATAAGGTATTATAAAGGGCTACCATAGTTCTTTCATAATCCTTACTAGCAACACCAATAATTATATTTAATTCACTTGGTCCCTGAGCTAAAAGCTTAACATTGATACCCTCATCACCTAGGGTTTTAAAAATAGAGCCACAAATACCACTACGAGAGGCCATATTTCTACCTACTATAGCTACTAGGGCAATTTCTGCTTCTAGGGTTACCTCGGCGTTAAGCTCTCTTTTTATTTCGGTCACAAGCTCATACTGGCATTTTTCAATTTGATCATATTCTACTACTACAGAGAAGGTATCAATTCCTGATGGTACATGCTCAACTGAGATATTGTACTTTTCAAAAATAGATAAGGCCTTTCTTAAGAAGCCGACCTGATTAGACATATGATCCTTACTAATATTTACAGAAATAAAGTCCTTCTTTCCAGCAAGGCCTGTAACTATAGTTTCAGTATCGCAGCACTCATTTTTAATATAGGTACCAGGAACCATTGGATCATTAGTATTTCTTAAATTAATAGGAATATTTAGCTGCTGAACTGGGAAAACTGTCTCCTCATGTAAAACTGAGGCACCCATATAGGAAAGCTCTCTTAATTCTGCATAGGTAATTTCCTTAATTGACTTTGGATTTTCAATAATTCTAGGATCAGCTGTTAAAATACCTGATACATCAGTCCAGTTTTCATAAACAGTTGCCTTTAGGCACATTGCTAAAATAGCTCCTGTAACATCAGAGCCACCTCTAGATAAAAGCTTAACCTGATTATTAGGGTATGAGCCATAAAAGCCTGGTACTACGATAGTACCATAGCTATCATAAGCAAGCCTTACATTATTTCTAGTGTTTTCTAAATCTAGCTTACCATCATATCCATAGCGTAATAAATCCATAGAATCTACAAAGGTAAAGCCTAAATACTTAGCCATTAGCCTTGAGGTTAAATATTCACCTCTTGAAACTAAATACTCCTGGCTAATATGCTTATTAAGCTCTGAATGAAGCTTTAAAAGCTCAGCCTTTATATTAGCATCTATTCCTAAATTTCTTTCTACCTCAATATATCTATCATAAATCATATTCCAAATATCATCATAAGGAACTGAATACTTTAAATGTGCATGTAAAATATATAATAAATCGGTAATCTTAGTGTCATCACTTTTTCTTTTACCAAGGGCACTACATACTACAACCCTTCTAGTAGGGTCCATATTAATGATATTTTTTACCTTCTGAAATTGAGCGGCACAGGAAACTGAAGAGCCTCCAAACTTTGTAACCTTTAGCATAATACCCTCCTAATAATCTAAGCCACACATAGCAAGTGCGATTTGTACTGCATTAGTAGCGGCTCCCTTTCTAACCTGATCTCCTGAGCACCAAAGGGTAATTCCATTTGGATTTAGGATATCTCTTCTTATTCTACCAACATAAACAAGGTCCTGATCAGTTGTTAAAAGTGGCATAGGGTATAGCTTATTTTCTGAATCATCATATAATCTTGTACCCTTTTCCCTAACTATAGCCTCCCTAATAGCCTTAAGCTCTAGTCTATCCTCAGTAACTAGGGTAACAGCGATTGAATGAGATCTTTCAACTGGTACTCTTACACAGGTACAATTTACAAGTAAATCCTCATTATGTAAAATCTTTCTACCCTCATTTTGCATCTTCATTTCCTCAGTTGTGTAGCCATTTTCTAAAAATGAACCAATTTGAGGAATTAAATTATTACAAATTTGATATTGGAAGACTGATGGAGTAATTTCTCCACCATTTAATAAAGCCTCCATTTGACTCTTAAGTTCGATTGGACCATTCGCACCAGCTCCACTTGTAGCCTGGTAGGTACAAGCATTCATAG
>JAHHSW010000219.1 GCA_020024985.1 Anaeroplasmataceae bacterium
GTAAGAGATAGAGAGCTAATGGAAAGAATCTTTACTGAGCATAAGATTGATTGGGTTATCCATTTTGCAGGCCTAAAGGCTGTTGGTGAGTCTTGTGCTATGCCAATTGAGTATTATGATAATAACCTAAATTCAACATTAGTATTATTAGATGTAATGCGTCATCATGGCTGCAAGAGAATTGTATTCTCATCTTCAGCTACAGTTTATGGTACTCCAGAGGAGCTTCCATTAAATGAGAGCTCTAAGGTTGGTGGAACTACTAACCCATACGGTACATCAAAGTACTTCCAGGAGATTATGCTAAATGATGTTTATAAGAGTGATAATGAATGGACAGCAGTATTACTACGTTACTTTAACCCAGTTGGAGCTCATGAGAGTGGCTTAATTGGTGAGGATCCAAAGGGTATTCCTAATAACCTAACTCCATATATTGCCAAGGTTGCAATTGGTGAATTAAAGGAGGTAGGAGTATTTGGTGATGACTATGATACTCCAGATGGAACAGGTGTAAGAGATTATATCCATGTTGTTGATTTAGCACGTGGACATGTAGCTGCTATATCACATTGCCTTAAGAGTGGTGTTTATACCTACAATTTAGGTACAGGTATTGGTTACTCAGTACTTGATGTAATTCATGCCTTTGAGAAGGCCTGTGGACATAAGCTTGCTTATAAGATTAAGCCTCGTCGTCCTGGTGATATCGCTGCCTGCTATGCAGACCCTAAGAAGGCCTTAGAGGAGCTTGAGTGGAAGGCAGAGTTTGGTATTGATGAGATGTGCGCTTCATCTTGGAACTGGCAAACAAAGAATCCAAGAGGCTATAGAGACTAATTATGGTTGAATATAAGGATTTTTATAAGGGCTTTAAGCTAATAAGCGTAAAAAACGCTAAGGATTTAGAGGTTACTCTATCTAGCTTTGGTGCTTCATTTAGATCTATTAAGCTTCATGGTAAGGAGCTAACCCTAACTCCCTTAGACCCGGTAGAGTTTATTAAGGGATACCAGGGAAAAACTATTGGTAGAACCTCAGGAAGAATAGAAAATGCTACCTACACCCTAAATGGTAGGGTAGCAAATCTTTTTAAGAACAGTAATGGCCTTGATAACAATCATGGCGCTATGGCTGGCTTTAATTCTAAGCTATTTAGTAGTGAGGTATATGAGGGTAAGGACTATACTGATGTAGTATTTAGATATTTCTCACCAGACATGGATGGAGGATATCCTGAGGATGTCTTTGTTAAAATTACCTATAGAATATATGAAAATGAAAATAAGATTGATATATTAATGGATGGTGAAACTGATAAGATTGCCCTTCTTAATATGACTAATCATGTTTTCTTAAATTTAAATGGCAATTTATGTGAGCCTATTTATAATCATGAGCTATACATTAACGCCGATACCTATGGTAGGGTTAATGAAAGAACTATAGTAGAGGCATGGGAGCATGATGAATGCTTTGACTTTACTAAGCCTATGAGGGTTGGCGAGCATATTAATGATGAAAGGGTTCAAAAAAATACAAGGGGCTACGATCATCCATTCTATTTAAATCATAGAGGGAAGAATAAGCTTGCGGCAAGCCTATATTCACCACTTAGTGGTATTAGGCTTGAGGTAAGAACTACCTACCCAGCTGTAGTAGTTTATACTAATAACTGGGCTGATAGCTCTATGAAGGTTTTAGAGAATCGTTATGATATGAATCAGCTAGCTATTTGCCTTGAATGCCAATATGTACCTAATTCAATAAATACTACCCCAGCTGAGGCCGGTGTATTTAGTAAGGATAAGCCATTCCACGAGGAAATTTGCTTCGAATTTAAGGACTAAAAGTTAAAATAATTACCACTATTATGCAAATTAATAG
>JAHHSW010000022.1 GCA_020024985.1 Anaeroplasmataceae bacterium
GACTATATTTATAATTAATTCCATGGAACGGAACAATTAAATCTACTTAAATTTCTTTACTACGATTATTTAATTATAAACATGTCAACCTCTATCTTTAGTATAGCACTAAATTTCAAAAAGAAAAGAGTATTTTTACAAAATTTGTCGTTTTCATTTTATTTTCATTATTTTCATATTTTTTCAGTAATAATGCCTAATTTTATATAAAAAATAAAGGTTATAACGAATTTAATCATCATAACCTTTTATTATATCACATTTTTACTGATTTGAGAATATAGTATCCTCTATCTCTATTAACTATTTCACAATTACCAAAAAGTGCCTCTAAATGCTCCTTACTAGATGGCGCACCTTGCTTCTTTTGAATAACAACCCATAGCTCGCCACCAGTGGCTAAATGCTCATAAGCACCATCATATATTTTAAAGACTGTTTCCTTTCCAGCTCTAATTGGTGGATTAGTAATTATAGATGAAAAGCTCATATCCATGACCTTTTCGTATAAATCACTATTATGTACCTCAGCAATACTATTATTTTGCTTAATATTTTTTAAAGCTAGATTATAGGCTCTTTCGTTAATCTCACACATAACTGTTTTCTTGTTATATAGAGCAGATACAACTATACCAATAGGACCATAGCCAGCTCCCATGTCTAATATAGGTAAAGCTATATCATTAGGGGTAAAGGCCTTAAGCATTGCAAATGATCCATAATCGATATAATCCTTAGAGAACACTCCGTTATCAGTATTGAACACAAATGAATGGCCCCTGAAGTTAAATTTATATTGTGATGGATTTGAGTCTATGCCATCCTGTGTCCTTGAATAATAGTGTGTATTCATAAATATTAATTAAAAAGGACTTGGGGTAAACCACAAGTCCAATTTTGTATTTATTAGCTTTTACTGTAAGAGTAAAGTTAAATTACTTAACTTCTACCTCAGCACCTGCAGCCTCTAGCTTCTCCTTTAACTCGTCAGCCTCAGCCTTAGATACCTTCTCCTTAACTGGAGCAGGAGCACCATCAACAACAGCCTTAGCTTCCTTTAAGCCTAGACCTGTAACTTCCTTAACAACCTTGATTACTTGTAACTTAGCAGCACCAGCGTTCTTTAAGATTACGTCGAACTCAGTTTGCTCAGCAGCAGCCTCAGCAGCACCTGCAGCAGGAGCAGCAGCTACAGCAGATGGATCGATACCGAACTCTTCCTTCATAGCGTCTACTAATTCTTTGATTTCAAGAATAGTCATTTCTTTTAATGATTCAATAAATACTTCTTTAGTTAACTTTGCCATTTTAATATTCCTCCGTTATTATTTTTCTTTAAAAATTTAATTAGGCTTCTTGTCCTTGTTCTACTAACATATTTAATCCAATAGCTAATTGGCTAACAGTACCTAACATACCAGCAGCTAATTGAGTTAATAATGTCTCGTAAGATGGTAATTGTGATAATGTCTTTAATTGATCGAATGAATAAACATCACCATCAACAACACCCTTGATTACTTCTACCTTTGCATTTTCGCCCTTAGTAGCAGCGAATAAAACCTTAGCAGGTGCAACCATATCGCTTGAGAAAGCAACTGCAACTGGACCTGCAAATGCGTCAGTAACGTCATCATAACCGCAAGCTTGTGCAGCACGTCTAGAAATGTTGTTCTTAATTACTTGGATATCGCCACCATTAGAACGCATTTCTCTACGAAGATTTTGGAATGCTTCTACAGTTAATCCTTGGTACTTGAATACAACGATTGACTTAGATGCCTTCATCTTCTCAGTTACTACAGCAACTTCGTTTTGCTTTTGTAAAATGATCTCTTTCATTTTGACACCTCCATTGTTATTTAATGAAAAAATCTTCTTCTACCAAGGTAAAAGAAGATTTCACTCTATCTTATTTCCTCGGTAGGAGATTAAGGGTCATAGACCCGCCTACTGTCTTCGGCTTAAATTTTTTATTTACTACTTTGCGATTGAATCAGCATCAATCTTAACGCCAGGACCCATTGTTGAAGCAACAGAAATGTTCTTAACATATGCTCCCTTAATTGTTGAAGGACGTACCTTCATAATTGCGTCATAAACAGTCTTAAGGTTCTCAGCTAGCTTCTCAGCGCCGAATGATACCTTACCGATAGTCATTTGGATATTACCAACCTTATCTGGACGGTATTCAACCTTACCTGCCTTAATTTCCTTTACTGCCTTTTGAACGTCCATTGTTACTGTACCAGTCTTAGGGTTTGGCATTAAGCCCTTAGGTCCTAGGATACGTCCTAATCTACCTAATTGACCCATCATATCTGGTGTAGCTACGATAACGTCAAAATCGAACCAGCCTTGTTGGATCTTAGCGATGATCTCAGCCTCTCCAACATAATCAGCACCAGCCTCTTTAGCTTCCTCTTGCTTAGCTCCACGGCAAATTACTAATACCTTACGAGTCTTACCAGTACCATTAGGTAACACGATAGCACCACGGATATTTTGCTCTGCCTTACGTGGATCGATATTTAAGCGGAATGCTACATCTACAGATGCATCAAACTTAGCTGTTGAAGTCTTGCATGCTAAATCTAGTGCCTCAAGAGCGCTATAAGCCTTAGAGCTATCAACAAGCTTTGCTGCTTCTACGTATTTCTTTCCTCTCTTCATATTTATCCTCCTAAAATGTGGTCAAGCGGGAATTCCTCCCACAAGTTTTAGGCTGTTAATTAACAACCAAAATTAGTCTTCAACTACGATGCCCATATTTCTAGCTGAGCCTGCAATAATTCTTGCTCCTGCTTCAATATCGTTTGCATTTAAATCTGGCATCTTCATCTCTGCAATTTCTCTACACTTATCCATAGAGATTGTTGCTACAGTATGCTTCTTAGAATTTTCAGAACCCTTCTCGATTCCTGCAGCCTTCTTTAATAAATCAGAAGCTGGTGGAGTCTTTACAACGAATGTAAATGAACGGTCTTCATATACTGAGATAACTACTGGCAATGTGTATCCCATCTTGTCTTTTGTTTGCTCATTGAATTGAGAACAGAAGCCTGGACTATTTACACCTGCTTGTCCTAGTGCTGGACCTACTGGTGGAGCTGGATTAGCTTTGCCGGCTGCGATTTGTAACTTTACAACCTTTGTAACTTTCTTAGCCATAATCGTTTCCTCCTTCTTTAAATGATGTGGTCAAACAGACTTCATAGAGTCCTCCCACTCCAGTGTATTTGCATACACGTGCTTTTATATTATACATTAGAGGTCCACTATAGTCAATCAATTTTTATTTTTTTATTATTTTCATATTTTTTCATATTTTCTAGCCATAATTATAAAGAAAAAGCCAGCCTTTGACTGACCTTTTGTTAAAAAATGACTATTTTAGACTATTTATTATAAAGCTTTTGATTTCCTCTCTAATTTTAGTAGAGCTAATATCCATATCCATATCAAGCCTAATATATGGTAAGGAGGCTTCCTCATTAATAATATTATTAGGTCTTGTAACTACTATTAGCCTAGAGTACTCTAATATTTTTTTATACTCCCTCCAGGTCTTAATATAATTATAGGAATCACTACCAATAACCGTATAATATTCATCCTTAGGTGATGACTCTCTTAGCCTCATAAGAGTATGAGCATAGCCCTCATTTTCTCCTATATTTCTTTCTATATCGCTAACCTCTATATTTATATTCTCTAAGCTATCAACGCTTTTAATGGCCATTTTAGCAAGCTCTAATCGCTCATTAAAGGTAAGCATAGCTTTATTTTTCTTATAATAGGTTATATTAGTAGGTACTATAATGATTTTATCCATACCAAGCCTAGCTAAGCTTTTAATTATTTCAAGATGAGCCTTATGAATAGGATCAAAGGAACCACCAAATATTGCTATTCTCATTCTATTCACTCACTATATTAGTAAAGGCTGGAATATTAAGCATTTTACGCTTAAAGCTTTGCTGTAAAATCTTTTTATTAATAGCCTCAAAATTAGGCCCCTTTACACCATTTCTAATATAATCATCAAGCTCCGCATAGGTAAAGCCTAAATTATCCTCATCAGTTTTACCGCTCATACCATCACCAGGTTCCTTTTGAACTAAATGTAATGGTAAACCTAGCTCTATTCCAAGCTCTACTACCTCAGTTTTAGTAAGCTTGCTTAATAAAGAAAAGTCGCCAGCAAAATCTCCATATAGGGTTGTATAGCCAATATAAGCCTCACTTAAATTACCTGTATTACAAATTCTTGTATTTCCAAGCATAGCACCCACTGCATATAAGGTAGTCATACGAAGACGAGCAGGGGTATTAGTCTTATATTGAGGAGTTAAATCACTATCAATCATTTTATCAATAATTTCCTCAGTTAAGCCCATATAAGCCTTCTCAATATTAATAGTAACATGCTTAATTCCTAAAAATTCAACTAGCTCCTCTGAATCATGAATGTCAGCCTGAGTACCATTAGGCATTAAAACACCAAGCACCCTATCCTTACCTAGAGCTTCCTTAAGTAGGGCTGCACAAATAGTACTATCCTTACCACCACTTATACCTAGAACAGCAACAGTTTTATCATTACCATTTAAAGAAAACCAATTTCTTATCCACTCAATTAAATTATCCTTAGTTTTAGTTATATTTACCTTCATATTATTCACCAATTATATCAATTTGGCAGCCTCTCATAGCATTAAGAGCATTTTTATGAGATTCTATAGTTACACCTGCAGTACAAGCTGCATCAACAACTACTCTTGCCTCTCTTAGGGCTGCTTTAATAAGCATAGCATTAGAAATTACACATATATCTGTGCAAACACCAATAAGCTCGATTTCTAAATCCTTTTCCTCACCATATTCCTCAGCTAAATAGGTAGCTAGCTCTAAAGAGCCAAAGCCATCCTTATCAAACTTAAGAGAATTTCCTAATGCCTCACTAACTAGGCTATTAATTTCCCAGCCCTCTGTATCCTTTATACAATGAGGAACTGGTAGCCTCTTACCCTCCTGAGTTTCTAAATAATTATCAAGATGAGTATCACGAGTTGCTATAACTGTATCTCCGTTTTTAATATATTGATTGATTTTATCAACAACCTTAGGAATGATTTTAATTCCCTCCTCATTACAAAGAGCTCCCTCTAAAAAATCATTTTGCATATCAATTACAACAAGTACCTTCATGCTAATTCTCATTACCTCCTTTAAATTCTGGGCTTAGCTTATCATGCTCCATTCTCCATTTAATGCTACGACGTAGATAATCTACATAGCCCTTATCCTTACACATACCCTTAGTTGGCTCATCAGAGCACTTAGCTACTGGCTGGCCATTACAAGCTGTAAGCTTCATAACAATATTAAGTGGAGTATCTCCAGTATCATTAGTTATATTAGTACCAATTCCAAAGGCAATATGAGAATAGTCCTTAAAGTAATCATAAATCTCAGTTGCTCTTTTAAAATCTAGGCTATCAGAGAATAAAAGAGTCTTACTCATTGGATCGATTCCTTGGCTTTTGTAATGCTTTAGCATCTTTTCTCCCCACTTATATGGATTGCCACTATCATGCCTTACACCACTAAATACTGTAGAATAATGATCGTTAAAATCTAATAAGCAGCTATCAGTACCAATAGTATCAGTTAAATAAATACCATTCTTAGTACCATACTCATTAACCCAGCTTTCTAAGGCAAATTTATTACTATAGGCTGGATTTAGCTCATGCTGCCCCTGGCCAACTGCCATAATAAATTCATGAGCCATAGTACCTACTGGCTTTACATTAAATTCCTTGGCAAAATAAACATTACTTGTACCTACAAAGGTAGAGCTACCAAGCTTATTATTAACCTTTCTATCAGCTAATATTCTAATAATTTCCTCCTGAGTTTCAAAAGAGAAACGTCTTCTTGTACCAAATTCACTAAAGGCAGCTAAACGATACTCATTCTTCTCTAGCTTATCAAGCTTATTATTTAATCTAACCATCTGCTCACATTTTAGCTTATGATAAGCCTCTCTAGTTTTATTCATTCTATAATAAACCTCATTTACTATAGAAAGAACAGAAATTTCATAATAGGTAGTCAAAAACCAAGGTCCCTTAGCCTCGATATTTAAGCCACATTCACTATTATTATCAATTGTAAAATGCTCATAAATAGGCTGATAAACAGATAAGAAATCAATATAATTCCCTTTTAAAAACTCAATTCTTCTAAGATAAGCAAGCTCATCGCTAGTAAATCTTAGCTTACAATAGGCCTTTACCTGCTCCTTTATTTCATTAATCATTTCCTCTGTGAAATGAACATCAGTATTTCTACACTTGAATGTCCAGGTAACCTGCATGCTAGGATATTGATGTAATATAACCTGACCCATTGTAAATTTATAGAAATCTGTGTCTAAAAGACTTGTAACTATTTGATTTAATCTCACTTAATACCACCTCTATATTCTTTTCTTAAGCCTAATTTTTCCTGTTAGGGTTCTACTAAATCTTGCTAAGGCCTTATCGGCATTTTCATCTCCGTTTTGCTTAGCTAGCCTATACCATTTATAGGCATCCTCTATTGATATTGATGACATACCGATACCATTTTCTAGGCACTCACCTAATCTATACATTGCATAGCTACTACCGGCCTCTGCAGCCTTAGTCCACCAATATTTAGCAGTAGGTAAATCTCTTTTTATACACTCCTCAGGATCAGTAAGCATTGTAGCAACCGTAATCATTGCATCCCTATTACCTTGATTTGCAGCCTTAAGCCACCAGGTCATAGCTAGCTTATTATTTTTAGCTGTAGCTATACCCTTATTATAAAAATTGCCTAAGGTATATTGAGCATCGGGATTATCTAATAAGGCAGCCTTGTTATACCAAAAGAAGGCCTTGCTTAAGTCTGTATTAGTCCCCTCACCAAGCTCATATTTTTTAGCAAGCTTAACCTGGGCCTTGGCTTGTCCAGCCAATGCTGCCTTCTCATAAAAGCTCACAGCCAGCTCATCACATTTTAAGCAGCCTGTTCCGCTGGCGTAGCAATCCGCTATTTTTTCCTGACAATACGCATCACCATTTTCAGCTCCAGCTAAATACAAGGTAGCTGCAGTCTTCATTTGACCCATCATCTCATAGCAAATTGCAGCATCCCTTTGAGCATTTACAACACCACCCTTAGCCGCATGAAGCAACCACTGAGCCGCACGAGGTATATCTCTTGTAACACCTATTCCCCTCATATAGGAAAGACCTAAATAGTACTGGCTCATTGTGTGACCATATTTAGCTGCCTCAGTAAACCAGGAAGCTGCCTGGGTATAATCCTGATTAGTTCCTGTACCCTCTAAAAAGCAAAGCCCAACCATATATGAGGCTGGTATTATTTTATTAGTTGCAGCGTTCATAAAAAGCTGAAACGCTCTTCTAATATCCTTTGGTGCTCCCTTGCCATAATAAAGCAGGTCGGCTAAATAATATTTACATTCATAGTTAGCTGGGTCGTTTTCACATACAACCTCTAGTAAAGGGAAGGCTTCCTTAAAGCTTTCCTCCTTATAAAGATCTAATGCTCTTTTATATACACCCTTATATTTGTTTATAACATATTCAGCCACTATAATTCACCTCAAATTCACTAATATAATTTTAAACTAAATAAGCTGAAAATACAAGAAAACGAGACTCTTTTGAACTTTTAATCCCTATTTAAGGCGAAAAACAGGGAGAAAATTACTTCTCCCTGTTATAAATAACCTATTTAATTTTTTCTAGGCTTAAAACATAATTATAGCTTGCAGACCTTTGGTAGGTAATCTTTACCCTATCTCCTGGATGTAGGAAGCGCGCGTCTATAGCAACAGAAATATTTACAACAAAATACTCGTTATCAATACCCTCTATTTTAAAATCCATCTCGTTTGCGCCTTCTCTAAATAATACATCAGTTACTACTCCCTTTAGCTCAAGCCTTTCAATTTCACCCTTACCAGCCTCTGATAATAGGCTCTCATACTTCTTAGCAGCCTCAGCTAAGCTATTTCCCATGGCGCTTATAGAGCCATCACTTACATTAATTAGACAAGCTAGCTGGAATTGAACATCATTCTTTAAGGCTACAAAATAAGTAGGAACACCCCTATAATTAATTAAAATTGGCCAGGTTGCATCTAAATGCTGGGCCTTAACACTTTCATCTAGCATTAATATATCACGAGCACGAGTCTCTGTAATACCAGGTATTAAATAACGCATTGCCTCCTTAGTCTTTAAATCAATTGCTATAAAGCCTATTGAGGTTTGATCATTACTATTAATTGAGGTAATACAGCTTACATAATAGGTATGTCCATGCTTAATAAAGTAATTATAGCCCTCACTTGTTCTAAAAACATCCTTCTTTGCACCGATAGTTGCATTAAAGAAGCCATGCTTATATTTAAGTGCATAGGTAGCTTGAGCATCAACTAGTGCTGCATCACATACACGGTCAACAAATGCAGGCTCCTCACCTATTTTATAATAATTCATTTCTCCTGTTGTAGCATCCATAACAATAGTGCCAGTTGAATTGGCACCATTAAATAAAGCACACTCGTTTTTATAGGTAGGAATTACCCAATATGGGTGACCATTGTCATCAATTTCAAAGCTGAATTTATTAAATAGCATAGTTGGATAAGCCATTCTTACCTTACGCTTTAAATCATAATTAAACATACCTGATTCCAAATATTTAATACCACCAGGTACCTCAACTAGGCTTGCCTCTTGTGTTTCAACATTTACCTTTATATAGCCAACTGAGCCTTGGCTCATCTTATTCATTGCTACAAAGAAGCCTGAATATTCAAGAGGAGTTACACGGTATAACTTTTCCTCTCCGTCCTCAATAACACTAATAATTGTAAAATTCTTATAGTTAACAGTATATTGAGCACCATAATTTCCTAGAGTTTGCTCAGCTATTCTAAAGGCTAAATCCTTATCAATAATAGGTAGCTTTACATCCTTAGAATCATATGAGAAGGTACTTTCAAATTCTTCTGTAGTACCATCAGTAATGCTTAGCTGCTTACTTAAATGCCTAGCATGGAATATTGTCATACCAGATATACTTAAAATAATCACTAATAAAGCAACTACACCAAAGCCTCCTAATATAATTCTTCCAATATAGCTTACCTCTCCATTTACTTGAACCTTTTTATGATTAGAAACAAAAACTGGTCCAGGTTTATATTCCTTATTAGGATATAGCTTATTTAATATAAGCTTAATAATGACATAAGCCACTGGTGCTATCAATAATAACAAATAGAAATAAAAGAATGGACTATAAAAGCTTAAGGCAAATAAGCCAAAATAGTAAATTAAAAATAAAACTAGATAATATCCAATAATACCTAAGGCTAAATATAGA
>JAHHSW010000220.1 GCA_020024985.1 Anaeroplasmataceae bacterium
TATGTATTATTAGGCCTATGCTCAATTTATACATTTCCTTTAAGTATTTTTAGTAATATAGCTTCAATAATTTCAACTGTTACTGTAATATCGCTTGTTAGGCCAGAATGGTCACTAGAGGCCTACCAGCATCCTTTAATGGTTTTAATAACCTGTACAATTGCTAACCAGTATTTAAGAATAGTTAATACTAAGGGTGCCTATGAGCAGGTTAAGCTTCAGAAGATGAGTAAGGAATTTGAGTATTTTTCAACTAGAGATTTCTTAACTAAGCTTTCTAATAGAATGGCTTTGGATAGCTATTTAAAAAATGAGGTAGAGGAAGCTATAGAAAAGGGCTTTTATGTATCATTAACTATGCTGGATATAGATGATTTTAAAAGCTATAATGATTATTATTCTCATATGGCTGGAGATGTAATATTAAGAAGAATAGGAGCTACCCTTAGTAAGCTTAATAATCCGAAGTTCCATGCCTTTAGATATGGAGGAGAGGAATTCTTAATTGTTGGAATTGATTGTAGTGAGGAGGAGCTTAATAGTATCAATAATTATATAATTGATTCAATTAGGGCTCTAAAAATAGATCGTAAGGAGGAGCCTAGCATTAAGGAATATATTACTGTATCTATAGGCTCATGTAGAGGTGCAATAAATAGCCTTACAGATTTTATGAATCTATTAAAGCTTGCAGATAATAGGCTTTATAAGTCTAAAAGAACTGGTAAGGATAAGATTACTACCCAGTAATAAAAAAATACTAATTGGTGACAAAGTCACATTACATATAAAAAAATTATGCTATACTATGGCTGTATTCAGGAAGGAAGGTAATTTATTATGGCAAATGTAATAACAAAGGACAATTTTAATGAATTAGTAATGAAGAGTGAGAAGGTAGTTTTACTTGATTTCTGGGCATCTTGGTGTGGCCCTTGTAGAATGCTAAGCCCAATCATTGATGAGGTAGCTAATGAAAACCCAGACATTTTCGTTGGTAAGGTAAATGTTGATGATGAAAACGAGCTTGCAGCTACATTCAAGGTAACATCTATTCCTACACTTGTAGTTATTAAGGATGGCAAGGTTATCAACGTATCAACTGGCTATAGACCAAAGAAGGATGTTCTTGCTTTAGTTAAGTAGTCTAAAAAAAATAATAGTATAAAAAAATAATCCCAGGGCTAATCACCTGGGATTATTTTTTTATATAAGCTTTTTAATATCATTAATTATTACCTTACCACGCTTTATGGTAATTAAATTATCCATAGCTAGATGCTTAAGCATTCTAGTAATTACCTCACGAGATGAGCCTAGGTGGTTCGCTATTTCATCATGGGTAATTTCAATTTCATTGGTACCTCTAATTTGATACTCATTAATTAATAAATCTATAATTCTTTCATCAAGCCTTTTTGATAGAATTTGATCAATCGTCCACATGGCATCACTAAGCCTTCTACCCATTAAATCATTAATGTACTTAAGGAAGGTAATTTCACTATCATTAAGCCTTTTAACGGTAGCAGGTGGAATAATTAGAGCTCTTGTGTTTTTCTTAATATCTATAAATACCTCATATTCTAAGGAATTAAAGATACAAGAGGCAGAGAAAAGACAGAAGTCAGTATCTAAGAGGTTAAATAGGGTTATTTCCTTATCATCCTCTGTATTTATGTAGCAACGAATTTGACCGCTAATAATATAGACAATACCAAGACAGGTATCATGTAGCATATTGTTAACGTTTATGTCCTCATTATAAAATTTTTCTATTGTGTTTTCCTCAATAAGCCTTTTACCATTAGGACTTAGGAAATCAAAAAATGGAAATATTTTTGAATAATTCATATCTAATCACCACATTTTATTATAC
>JAHHSW010000221.1 GCA_020024985.1 Anaeroplasmataceae bacterium
GCCTTAAAGCGAGCGCTTTGCTTAACAAGCCTTCCTAAAATTTCAATTAAATATTCAATAAGACTCTCATTAGATAGGGTTTCATCCTCATAGCCAATAGAAAATTCAAGCTTTATTTTAAGTGGGCTTAAAATTTCTCTAATGCTTTGACATAAAACATTATACTCCTTAAGTGAAACTGCATTTGAAAGGACTAAATAAATATTAAGTTTTTTAGATACGCTTTGAAAGACAGCCTCATCAATTCTAAGCTTATTATTAGGATCTAATATATGTCTTTTATTAATTTCCTCTAAAAGTTTCATTTTTACCTCTCCTATACTTTATTAACTCTAACTCTTACTATTCTAGAGAAGGCACTTCTACAATAAAAAAGTGGTAATGCTAAGCCAATTATCTCAAAAAAGCTAATTCTATAGCACACTGATAATATCGCCATTAATGGATAAATAAGCGTACAATAAAGACAAATTTTCATTCTTACCTTCATGGTTAAATCCTGATTAGTAAAATATGAAAACACCCCTACAAATAGTAAAACCATAAAATAGGATGCTATAAGGCCAGCTATTGTGTAGGCTGCATCAGTATAAACATAGTAGCTATTTACTGAGGCTAATGTAGCTAATACCAGCCTTTCAAATTCAAGCTTAGCTCCATTTGCGCCAGTTCTTATATCATTAAGGTTAAAATCACGAACCATAGAGCTAGCATAGCTATATGAATTTAGCTTTTGAGTACCTTGATATATATTAACACTCTCTTCATTAAAATATAAGCTAATTTTATCTTGAGCTTTAGGAGAAGCTAATGGATCTAAAAAATATAAATCTACATATTTAGATTCAATTATAATAGAATCACCTGTAAGCTTCCTATTATTAAATTCTAAATTAATTGGATGCTTATAATCAGAAACTAATCTAGAAACATATCTAGTATCATCCATAGTAAAATAGCTCTCATTTACATGACTCATTAGTACTACACCAATTAAGGCTAAAATAAAGACTACAACATAAAGTATTGGAGTCCATAGCTTATCCTTGTAATATAAGCCAATTCTAGATGGATGGCAAAGACAGGTGGCTATTCTGTTTATCATTAAATCTCCTCCTTTTTAAATACAATAGACATTATACCATAAATATATTTATTTTATATATTAATTATTGCTGAAATCATTTCTAATAATATTTCATTCTAGAGTTTAATTTTTCTTTATGTTAAAATAAATACGTTAAAGGAAGGGAACTTAATTATGAATTATTTTACTAAGGATAAGCCTTACAATAGCTTAAATGAATATTACAAAATAAAATTTGGTAAAAAGGTTTCAAAAATAGCCCTTAATGGTGGCTTTAGCTGTCCAAATAAGGACGGTAAAAAGGGATATGGAGGCTGTACCTACTGCTCTAAGCTTGGCTCTGGAGATATGGCTGGAGATGTTAATCTTCCTCTTAAGGAGCAGTTTGAGGAAATAAGAACGCTAATGGAGCACAAATGGCCAGATACCCTTTATATGCCATACCTACAGGCTAATTCAAATACCTATGCTCCCCTTGCTACCCTAAAGGAAATGTATGAGGAATGCTTAAGCTTCTACCCAGAAAAGACTATTGGTATAAGTATCGCTACTAGATCAGATTGCTTAGAAGATGATGTAATAGATTACCTAGCTGAATTAAATAAAAAAACAAGGGTGCAAATTGAGCTAGGCCTACAAACAAGTAATGAGGCTACTAGTAAAAAAATAAACCGCTGTGAAGGTAATAGTGAATTTATTGAGGCTGTAAAAAAGCTTAGAAGCCATAATATTGAGGTTGTTGTTCATATAATTAATGGTCTACCCTATGA
>JAHHSW010000222.1 GCA_020024985.1 Anaeroplasmataceae bacterium
AACCCCCTAAATTGGTAAAGAGCCTAAATAAGCCTATTTATAGCTATTAAATTACTTATTAAGCTTAGCCTCTAGCTCTGCCTTCATATCCTCATATCCTGGCTTACCAAGAAGTGCGAACATGTTCTTCTTATAAGACTCAACACCTGGTTGATTGAATGGGTTAACACCTAGTGTATAAGCTGATACACCACATGCTAGCTCAAAGAAATAAACAAGGTAGCCATATGTAAAGGCACTAATGCTTGGTACGGTAACACGAATGTTAGGTACACCACCATCAACATGGGCAATCATAGTTCCTGCCATAGCCATCTTATTTACATAATCCATTGTCTTACCAGCTAGGAAGTTTAATCCATCAAGGTTATCATCAGTAGCCTCAATAGTAATATTCTTCTCAGGCTCCTCAACACTAATTACAGTTTCAAATATTGTTCTTTCACCCTGTTGGATCATTTGTCCTAATGAGTGAAGATCAGTTGAGAATGATGCAGAGGTAATCCAAATACCCTTGCCATCCTTACCCTCGCTCTCACCATATAGCTGCTTCCACCATTCAGCGAAATAGTTAAGCTTTGGCTCATAGTTAACAAGCATTTCAATCTTCTTACCAGAGCGATATAATACATTACGAATTAACGCATACTTTAAAGCGTCATTATTTTCAACATCCTTCTCTAAATAATCAAGGTAGGCTTGCTTAGCTCCACCCATCATCTCCTCAATATCTACTCCAGAGGCAGCAATTGGAAGAAGTCCAACTGGTGTTAATACACTAAATCTACCACCAACATTATCAGGAACTATAAATGACTCATAGCCCTCAGCGTCAGCTAAGGTCTTTAATGCACCACGTGCCTTATCAGTAGTACAATAAATTCTTCTTCTAGCCTCGTCCTTACCATATCTTTCCTCAATGTACTTCTTAAAAATACGGAAGGCAATGGCAGGCTCAGTAGTTGTACCTGACTTTGAAATTACATTAATTGAGAAATCCTTATCAGCTAAATACTCTAAAAGCTCTGATGCATATGTTGATGAAATTTGGTTACCAACAAAAATTACCTCACAGCCCTTATTACAGAAATACTTTCTTAGCATTTCAATAGCACTCTTAGCACCTAAATAAGATCCACCAATACCAATTGCTAAAAGAACCTGGCTTTGCTCCTTAATTCTAGCAGCAGCCTTTTGAATTCTCATAAATTCATCACTATCATATTCCATAGGTAGGTCTAACCAGCCTAAGAAATCATTACCTGCACCCTTTTTACTACGTAATAGCTCGTGAGCAGCTACTACCTCCTTCTTTACACTATCATATAATGAAGCATCTACAAATTTCTTTGCCTCAGTTATATCTAAGCATAGCTTATTACTCATGTTTATCTATCCTCCATTTTAAAGTAATCATTCTTCTTTGATTTTATTATATCACAATCAAAAATATAATACAAAAGAAATAATTTGCTAAAGCGCTTTAAACACTAATTCGAAAAATTTTCATAAAATATAAAAAAATTCCGCCCTGAAGCGGAATTTAGTTCTGCATATTAAATTACTTCCAAAGCCCCTCTGGGTAGCAGCCATCCTTCATTAGCTTCTCTAATGACTCTACTACTGCAGGCTTATCAGTTTTATAGGTAATACCATACCACTTAGCAGTTGTAGATAATACCTCTACACTACACTTACCCTCATTAATCTTATCACTAACAAGCTGAGGAATTAAATACTCACACTTATCTAAATTATTAATATTTTGATCCATAAACTTCTTGAAGTCTCCCTCAATAAAATCAAAAATATCCTTAGTGAAGCAGAACATATTCATTGATA
>JAHHSW010000223.1 GCA_020024985.1 Anaeroplasmataceae bacterium
AAATAGAAAAGATTTTAAAGAATGATAATATCACTAATTATAAGATAAAGGGTAGAATCAAAAATATCTATAGTATCTATAAAAAGATGATTAATCAAAATAAGGACTTTAAGGATATTTATGATATTCTAGCTATAAGAATTATTGTTAATACCGTAGGTGAGTGCTATCAGGTTTTAGGACTTATTCACGCTCACTATACTCCAGTACCTAGAAGATTTAAGGACTATATCGCTGTACCTAAGCCAAATATGTATCAGTCACTACATACAACCGTAATTAGTGAGGATGGCTTTACCTTTGAGGTTCAAATTAGAACTGAGGAGATGGATAAGGTAGCAGAGCTAGGTATCGCGGCTCACTGGGCCTATAAGGAAAATGTTGAGTATAGTAAGGATAAGGAGCAATTTGAAATTGCTCAAAAGCTAAAGTGGTATGGAGATCTTTTAAAATTCTCTGAGGAGGAGAAGAGTGATGACGCAAAGGATTATGTAACTGCTGTTAAGGAGGATATTCTAAACACTAATGTTTATGTTTATACTCCAACAGGTGAGGTTGTCGACCTACCTAGGGGCGCAACTCCAATTGACTTTGCCTATAAGATTCATACTAATATTGGTAACAAGATGGTTGGTGCAATTGTTAATAACCATATTGTACCACTTAACTATGAGCTTAAAACTGGAGATTTAATCTCTATTAAGATTAATAAAAATTCCTTTGGACCATCTGAAAACTGGCTAAAGATTGCTAAAACTAGCCATGCTAAGCATAAGATTAAGAGCTTTTTAAATAGACAAAACAGGGATGTGCTACTTTTAAATGGTAAGCAGATGATTGATGAGGAATTCCATTTAAATAAGGTTCAAAGCTATGATTTAAATGATGATTTTGCAACTAAGAGCTTTAGTAAAAATAATGTAGGCTCCTTAGATGATTTATATTTAGAGGTTGCTAAATCTAATATATCTCCAAAGACCGTTTTAACTAAGTATTTAGGAGATATTCCACAGGAGCAGCAAACTGCTGAGGCTATTAGTAGACAAATTGAGCGTAATCAAAGAATCTTAACTACTAATTCAGAAACAGGTGTTGTTGTTGAGGGCTTAACTAATCCACAGCTTAAGCTTGGAAGCTGCTGTAACCCAATTCCTGGAGATGAAATTGTAGGCTATGTAACTAAGGGAAATGGTATTGTAGTACATAATAAAAATTGTAAAAATATTAAGACCTTCCAGGCAGAAAGATTAATACCATTAAGCTGGGCAACTAATCCAGGTAGAAAATACCCAGTATCAATTAAGATTGAGGCTCAAAGTAATATTAATTTATTAGTTGAAATTATGAATACTGTTTCAGCAAGTGGTATGAGTATTCTTGCTATATCTGCTAAGAGTAATTCTAATTTAGAAACTATTGTTAATTTAAAGGTTATGACTGTAGGCTTACTTGAGCTAGAAAAGATGATCATTAATCTTAAGAAGGTAAAATATATTTATAATATTGAAAGAGATAATTTATGAGAGTAGTTGTACAAAGAGCTTTAAATGCCTCATGTACGGTCGATGGTGAGGTTACAGGTGCCATTGATAAGGGCTTCCTTTTATTTATAGGATATAAGGAAAATGATACCCTAGAGGATGAGGAAAGAATATTAAAAAAGGTCTCAGGTCTTAGAATTTTTGAGGACGAGGCCGGAAAGATGAATAAAAGCCTTAAGGATGTAAATGGTAGTATTCTTGCCATTTCCCAGTTTACCTTATATGCTGATTGTAAGAAGGGGAATAGACCATCATTTACTGAGGCTATGAGATTTAATGAGGCTAATAA
>JAHHSW010000224.1 GCA_020024985.1 Anaeroplasmataceae bacterium
GGATTTAAGAGCTAAGGTAAAGCTAAAAACTAATGATTTAGATAGCTTTATTAAAAGACAAATTAATAAATTTACTAAAAAGGTAGAGAAGCTTAATAGTGAGCTATTAGATAACGATAAAAATGATATTTATAAGCTATATGGAGAGCTACTTCTATCCTACCCTAATTTAAAGGAAAAGGCTAAGAGTGTAATAGTATTTAATTATTATACTAATGAGGATATAAAAATTGAATTAGATAATAAATATACAGTGCTTGAAAACTCTAATAAATATTATAAAAAATATCAAAAGGCTAAAAACTCAATTTCTCATATTCAGGAGCAAATAGCTATTGCTAATAATGAAATTGATTACTTTACGCTTCTATCATATCAGCTTGGTGATGCAACAATCAATGAGGCCCTAGAAATTCAGGATGAGCTTATAAATAATAAATATTTATTTAAGCCTATAACTAATAAGAAAAAGAATCAAAAGCCTAAGCTTTTAACCTATATTGTTGATGATACTCTAATCTCAGTTGGTAAAAACAACCTTCAAAATGAGTATCTAACCCATAAGCTTGCTAAGTCAAATGAGCTTTGGTTCCACATTAAGGATGGAGCTGGAAGCCATGTGGTTGTCCATGATACCCTTGAGCCTAGCGAGCAGGTTATTAGAGCTGCTGCTAGCCTTGCCGCCTACTACTCAAGCTTCAAGGAATCTAGTAGTGTAGCTGTTGACTATACCAGAGTAAGAAATATTAAAAAGATTCCTGGTAAGCGTGCTTGCTTCGTAAGCTATACACATCAAAAAACAATTTACATTGATCCAAGTGAGGACTTTGTAAATAGTCTGGAGGTAAAGAAATAATGATTAATGCCTATAAAAAATTTGGCTATTACTATGATGAGGTAATGGCTGAGCTAGATTATGATTTATGGCTTGAATTTATTGAGCCATACCTAAAAAAGGGTGATAGTGTTTTAGATTTAGCCTGTGGTACTGGTACCCTAGCTACAATGCTTAAGCTATCAGGCTATGATAGTGAGGGCTTAGATTTATCTGAAAGCATCATCGAAATAGCTAATGAAAAGAAAAAAATAAATCATTTAGATATTCCATTTCATGTAATGGATATGACTAAATTTAATTTAGGTAAAAAATATGATATGATTACCTGCTTCTTTGATTCAGTTAATTTCCTATCAGATAAAAAGCAAATCGATAAAATGTTCGATTCAGTCTATAGGCATCTAAAGCCTAATGGCTACTTCATCTTTGATATCTTTAGTAAGGAAATGATGAGGGAATACGAGCATAATGAAATCCATAAGGATTATGAAACCTTCTATCTAGATTGGACTACTAAAAGAGCTACCCCAAATTCTCTTAAGCACACAATTAGTATTAAGGAAATTGATGAAAACTTCAAGGAAAGCTACTATGAATACTTTTATGAGGTAAAGGATGTCTTAAATAAGAAATTCAAGCTTATAAAGCTATCTGGTGACTTTAATGATGATTTAGAGGATGAGGATGAAAGAATCCTTATTGTAATGCAAAGAATTGATTAATAAAGCTTGATGGCACTCAAAATTGAGTGCCATTTCTTATATAAATATGTAAAGTTAAATTAAGCTTGTCTCTCTTCTTTTTAGTTCCTCTAATAATAAATATAAAGCATAATATGGAACAGTAACAATACCACTAGCCTCATCATAGCCAAAATTATTATTACTTACCTTAATTGAAAACTTATATTTATTATGAGCCTTAAACTCATCTAAGGAATTAAGTCTTCCTCTATTCTTTTTAACATCAATAGGTATTACGTAA
>JAHHSW010000225.1 GCA_020024985.1 Anaeroplasmataceae bacterium
TAATAATATAGTCCATCATATGAAAAAGAACGGAAATTTAATCTCCGTCCCTCTCATATTATATATATTATTATTTATTAGAATTTTTCATCAACAAGGGTAAAGCCCTTTGCACTATTAAATTCATTGATAAAGCCGTTTACTCTTTCTAACTCTATATCAAAAAATCCATTTAGCTCAATATATTTATCAGCAAATGAAATAGTAGTGAAGAAGCGAGTTTCATATAAGGACATAGTAAATATGACATTAGATTCCTCACTAATAGTTAGCTTATGATCATCACCGACAATTGTACATTTAATATCTACTGGCTTATTGTTAAATTTCTTCTCCTTTATAATAGTATTAACAGTAGTAAATGGGTTAGCTGGAGAGCCATTATAGTAGATGTGAGTCTCTTTACCATTTTCATTTTTCTCCTTAAAGCTTATATCCTTCTTTCTTAGGACATTCATGTGAGTAGTATTATCACTTCTATTGTTATGGATTAAATATCCCTCACCTGGCATCGCAAGTATTACCTGATTAGGCCAAATTTCTGATTGGAATGGTAGCTTATTGGCCTCTAAATCATTAATAACCCTTAAAATAGCATTCTTTACATTCTCCTCATAACCAATACCAGCAACACCTGGAATTCTTGGCTCATATTTAGTGTATGTAAATTCCTTAATATTATAATCCATTAGCTTATTATCCTCAGTTGGTGCTGGTGCTACAGTACCTGTCTCTGGATAAGTATTAGCTTCATTTTCCTTACAGCCTGTTAAAAGAACAGGACAAAGCATTAAAATCATTAGTGCTAAATTTAACTTTTTCAAACGAATCAACTCCTTTAATAAAATTATACCATTTTTAGTTATTTTTAAAAGGACAAAAGTGAAAAATAAATTTTATAATAAATTAAAAAATCCCAAAAGCATACCTGCTAATGGGATTCTTGAAAACTACTTATTTAATTCTAATACTGCAACACATTCCATATGCTGGGTTCTACTAAACATATCAACTGCGTCAATACTCTTTAATACATAATCATTATCAAAGAAATAATATAAATCTCTCTTTAAAGTTCTTGGATCACATGAAACATATACTACCTTCTTAGCACCTAAATACTTAATTGCATTAATAAATGCTTTGGTAGAGCCATCTCTAGGGGGATCCATTAATACTACATCACAGCTTCTTCTTTCCTTAGCCATATGAGTCATAAAGTTTGTTGCATCATCAGCAATGAATTCTATATTTTTAATATTATTGATTCTTGCATTAATATTGGCATCCTTTATTGCCTGCTTATTAAGCTCAACACCTATGACCTTCTTAGCATATTTAGAGGCAAAGATTGAAATTGTACCAACTCCACAGTAAGCATCAATTACTACATCATTTTTAGTTATATTCGCCTTTTCCATAGCTAAATCATAAAGCTTTTTCATACCATAGGTGTTAATTTGGAAAAAGCTTTGAGCTGATATTTTAAATTTATAATCTCCTACCATCTCATAAATAAAGCCTGGTCCATATAATACTCGCTCCTTATCGCCTAAAACAATAGAGGTATCTCGAGAATTATAATTTTGAACTATTGTAGTGATTCCTAAATTTTCCTTCTTTAAATCCTTAATTACATTATTACGTCCGGGGAAAATTTCACCATTAGTTACTAAAACTAGCATAGTTTCCTTAGAATTAAAGCCATGACGTATATAAACATGTCTTAAAACTCCAGTTCTTGTTTTTTCATCATAAGGCTGAATTTTATTTTTCGTAAGTACCTTATTTAAAGC
>JAHHSW010000226.1 GCA_020024985.1 Anaeroplasmataceae bacterium
TTATTTTTAGGAATTTTTGTTTTTTTAAATCTACCTTTAAAAAAAGAGAGCCTAGCAGCTCTCTAATTCATTAAATAAGTTTTCCCAGCCAGCACGCTGGAAGCTATCTACAACCTCAATTAGGCTAATCGCCTCCTTCTTCTTATAGCACCTAGCAAGTAGTTTTTTATAATGCTCAATTTCCTCATTAAAAATTAATTCTATTGAGCTAATATTAAAGGCCTTTTTAGCTATAGCTTTAAAGAAATTAGTTAATTTATTAGCCTTAAGCTCAAAAAGTGACTTTATTTCTAAGCCTATTGAGCTCCCCTCAGATTTACCAAGCGCTAAAACACATTCATCATAGTGCTTAGCTAAAAGTCTTAAGCAAAGCTCCTGTTCCTTCCTTAAGGCTTCTACTAGGCTTCTAAATATTTCATCCTTACCATTATATCTAGTGTAGACAGCACCTGTAGTTACGCCTGCATTTTTACATATTCTATGTAATGACCCCTTTTGATAGCCATATTCCAAAAATTCTTCCCTTGACTTCTCAATAATTAAGCAATCTAGGGCATGATTTTTAAGTGCCATACAAGAATTCCTCCCTTATTTTTATATAACTCTCATTATTATAGTTATAATACTTTGGAATTATTTTATCAATATTAGAGTCAGCTTTTCAATTTTCTTTCATAGTCCAAAAGTCATTTATTTCAAAATGTTAGGACAGTTTTATGTGTTTGTTTAATAGTAATATAAAAAATAAAAGGGAAGCCTTAGGCTTTATAGGCTTAAGGCTTCCTTACTATTATAGTAGCTTCTTATAAAGCTCCTTTATTTCCTCAACTGAGGTATCACGAGGGTTACCTGGTCTACAAGCATCCTGATAAGCACTTTCACTTAGGAAGTCTAAATCATCTTCCTTAACAATCTCCTTTAGATTTTCAGGAATACCAACTCTTCTTCCTAAATCTCTTACTGCATCACAGGCTGCCTTACGAGCTTCCTCTAGTGACATAGCATCTACACCAGAAACTCCCATTGCCTTAGCAATATCTCTATACTTCTCACCTGTAAATGGAGCATTGTATTCCATTACTGTTGGTAAAATAATTGCGTTTGCGATTCCATGAGGTGTATCATATAAGGCACCAAGTGGGTGAGCCATTGAGTGAACAATACCAAGTCCTACATTAGAGAAACCCATACCAGCAATATATTGACCTAGAGCCATCATTTCACGACCTTTAGCAGTGTTATTAACAGCCTCAGGTAAATACTTACTAATTAGCTCAATTGCCTTAATATGGAACATATCACTTAGCTCCCATGCTCCCTTTGTAATATAACCCTCAATTGCATGAGTTAAAGCATCCATACCAGTAGCTGCAGTTAAGCCCTTAGGCATAGTAGCCATCATATCTGGATCTACTACTGCTACAACTGGAATATCGTGGACATCTACACAAACCATCTTACGGTTTTTATTTTCATCTGTAATTACATAATTAATTGTAACCTCAGCTGCAGTACCTGCAGTTGTAGGAACAGCAATAATTGGCGCTGCCTTCTTTGTTGTTGGAGCTACGCCCTCAAGTGATACAACATTTTCAAACTCTGGGTTAGTAGCAATAATACCAATTGCCTTAGCAGTATCCATACTAGATCCACCGCCAATAGCGATTAATGAGTCATTTCCATTAGCCTTAAACATCTGAACACCATACTGCACATTAGCTACAGTTGGGTTGGGCTTAATTTCTGAATTTAGAGTGTAGGTA
>JAHHSW010000227.1 GCA_020024985.1 Anaeroplasmataceae bacterium
ATATATATATTATCGCTATAAAGTAGCAAAAAAGGCCTGTTTTTTTTTATAAAACAGACCCTTTTCTAAGCTTAAAAATTTTATTAACTTTTTTTATTACTTAAGGCTATTAACCCACTCTAAAAGCTTATCATATGGCATAAAGCCCTCGTTTTTACCTACTAGCTTGCCACCCTTAAAGGCTAGAAGAGTTGGAATTGAATGAATTTGGAAGGCCTTAATTAGCTCATCCTCCTCATCGACATTTACCTTTCCAACCTTTTGGCCAGTCTTTTCGTTTAGCTCATCTAATACCGGAGCGATCATTCGGCATGGTCCACACCATGTTGCCCAGAAATCAACAATTGCTAGCTCCTTAGACTGAATAAACTCCTTAAAGCTCTCAGCTTTTAAATGTACTACACCCATACCTATTTCCTCCATTCTCTATGTACATCATCAAGTGATGAAACATCAATATTATCAATGAAGTTTTCACCCTTCATTGAATCTGGCTCATGGCGAAGAACTACATCATCACCATTTAGCTGCTCAGATGCTAAAAACATCATTATTGCCGCACAATTACTTAAATTAAGGCTTCTAATCTTATCTGTTGTAGGGATTCTATAGCAGGAATCTAAATTATCCTTTAATATATCATAGGCTATACCTGTTGATTCAGCACCAAAGATAAGATATATTTCCTTATCTCCTGCTGCCTTAAAATCTATAGTAGATGGGCTCTTATGACCATATCTTGTTAAGAAATAATATTCTCCGCTATTCTTTTCCTTAAAATCATCCCAATTTTCATATACCCTATAATCTAGATAATCAAAATAATCCACGCAGCTTCTTCTAAGCCTCTTCTCATCAAGTGAGAAGCCTAATGGCTTTATTAAATGTAGCCTAGTATGAAAGCCAACACAGCTACGCATTATATTACCTGTATTTTGTGGTATCTCTGGATGATATAGTACAACATTTATTTTCATATTACCTTAATTAGCTCCTTTACTGCATATCTAACACCATCATCAACTGCACTTTTAGTTACATAGGTGCTAATATTTTTAATTTTTGCTGGAGCACTTCCCATAGCAACGCTAATATCTGAAGCCTCTAGCATTTCATAATCATTATAATTATCTCCAAAGGCTATAATTCTATAGCCTGGAAATTTTTCTCTTAGGCTTTTAAAGGCTGATGCCTTACTAATGCCCTCATTCATAACATCAAAGCCCCATTTAGAAACCCTAACAAATTTTAATCCATATTTCTTATAATCAACCAAATCCGCATCAAAGGAATAAACACCTAAGGAATAGGCATCCTTACTATCAAGTACGCTTATATCCATAAGCCTTGGCATAGAAATTGTGAAGGAATCACAAAATACCTTAAATATTGGATCCTCCTTAAAATAAGTAAATTGATCACTATATAATACAGAAACATTTAATCCATCATTAAGCATTTCTAAAATTTTATTTTTATCAATTGGGCTTCTAAATATTTCCTCATTATTTAATATAGCATAAGCACCATTATTTAATATAGCACCATCAACACTAACCTCATTTAATATTTCACCTATCATAGAAAGTGATCTACCTGTAGCTAGCATTACTATATTACCCTTAGCCTTTAGCTCCTTAAGAGTATCCTTAGCAGACTTAGGAATCACTCCATCAAAGGATAGGGTACCATCTATATCAAATAAGAAAATATTATTCACACTGCTCACCTGTTAGGGTATAAGCATCACAATCT
>JAHHSW010000228.1 GCA_020024985.1 Anaeroplasmataceae bacterium
CCTTGAATAATTATCCTTATAGCTCACATTCTTAAGCAAATCTAAATCTATTTTATCCTTACCTTCACCATGCATATATCCTCTATCTCTATAAATTTCATCCTCCAGAATAATAATTTCTGGATCAATATTATCATAGACTACAAAGGTTACAAGGCACTTATAGCCCTGGCAGGTACCAGGCCTATACTTATCATTTTCAAAGGCCTTATACCATACCTGGTAGTTTCCCACCTTGCTAGTATCTACATCCTTTAAAAAATAAAGCCAATCCCCCTGAGAGGCGTAGGTAATATTGGCATCAGCCAATACTACCCCATCTCTATATAATCTTGCCTCAGGGATTTCAATATATTTTGATAATTCATCGCCTACTGGAATTCTAACAATTGTGTTCAACCACATAAACTTAAATGTAGCGGCCTCTGTTTCAATACCTCCACTAATAAAAGCCATTATAGCTAGAAATAAAAGGATAATAATTTTCATATTAAATACCTCTAATATCTACAAATTTTGAATAAATATCAGAAAATATTTTGTATCTTCCTTGAATTTGACAAAGCCTAGAAAGCTCATTTAAAAAGTATTTTATCAAAAAGCCCTCACCAGTAAATTCTAGACGTGGAAATACCTCCTTGATTAAATAATTATATCTATCCACATCAGTCTTTAATGAAATATATTTAAGCATTAAATAATCAGTTCCTGGATCATATTCTAAATGCTCTATAGTTGATAATACCATTTCAACCTCTGGATCATTAGTATAAATTGCCTTAAGACCAATTAAAAAATTATTAGAAATAGAATTATCAATTGAAGCATAATCTATATTCTCATGATTATAATACTTCTCCATTAAATCTAGGCTGTTTACATAAAATACCTCATGTAAGCCATATCTAGCCTGCTTATAGGCCTCCTTAGAATTATTCTTTAATAGATACATAGCCATTACATATCTGGCATATTCTATTTCCTCATACTTACCAGCCTCTAATAGCTCATTAACTAGCCTATTATATTCATAATCAATTCCAGATAAATTTAAGGCTTGATAGCTTAAAAATATAAATTTATCTCTAATTATTGACATAATTTTATTTATTGAGCATTCTCTTAATGCCTCTAAATTATCAATTGCCTCCTTAAATTCTGAATAATAAAAATGAATGATTCCTCTAAATAGTGTGAATACATATAAATCTATTTCACTCATGCTAGTTAATAGACTCATTAGCTTATTACATATTTCTAACGCATCATAATAATGTCCAACGCTAACCTCTACTATAAGCCTAACTAGCTCCATTCTATAATTATTTAAGCCCTCACACGCATTATAGCTCTTCTCTAATACCTCCATATTACCATTTAAATATGCTTCTACTACCTCTAGCAACAATGACTTCGACTTCATAAGTATATCTACTGATTGCTGAGACAATGAAAGCTTTTTAGAAATTTCATTAATATAAGCACGATTTGGATTAATCTTATTGTGCTCTAGCTTTGATAAATATGACACTGAGCAAATCCTATATGCAATTGCATTTAGTGTTCTTGATACAGAAAGCCTTCTATTTCTTAGCTCTGTTCCTAAAACTGAAGCCTCCTCATCTAATTTTTCTAACCTTTTCTTAAGCTCACTTATAAGCTCATTTTCTTTTTCCTTAAACATTTAAAAACTTCCTCCTATATATTTTTATTATAATTTGGATACATACATTAAGTAAACAAAAATACGG
>JAHHSW010000229.1 GCA_020024985.1 Anaeroplasmataceae bacterium
ACCTCTACTATTCCTTTAATTCAGCTAATTATGGATTACTCCTCTAGCTCTTATGAGGGTAGAATATTTACCTTTAACAAATTCAATATGCTTAAAAGGCATTATGAAAATAAAGAGGAAGCTAGAAGGCGTAAAACCAAGCTAGAAGAGGAAACTCTTAATGAGCTAAGAGCTAGCTTAATTTTAAAGCTTAAGGAGGCCCTTAAAAGCCGTCTTTCTACTGTCTATATAGACGAGTCATTTAAGAATATCGCTATTCCCTATAATGAAGCTACTACTATGGCTGGAGAAATGGTTTTACCAAAGGGCTCTAGAATAAAGCTTCCTGATAGTAAAAAGCTTAGAGCCTTTACCTACTGGGAAAGGGTAGATGATATAGATCTTGCCTGCTTCATCCTAGATAAGGACAACCATAAGCATGAAATTTCTTGGCGTACCTTCTCAACAATGAATAATCTTGGTATAACCTTCTCAGGAGATCAAACAAGTGGATATAAGGGTGGTAGTGAATACTTTGACATTGATTTAAAGCTTATAAAAGAGAATTTTCCTAATTCTCAATATATAATTTTTACTAATAATGTCTATTCAGAAAACACCTTTAATAACTGTTTATGTAGAGCCGGCTATATGCTAAGGGATAATATTGATAGCGGGGATGTATTTGAGCCTAAGACAGTGAAATCTGCCTTTACAATAAACGCAGAATCTAGCTTTGCCTACCTCTTCTCTATTGATCTTGCTAGCAATGAATTCATTTGGCTAAATATGGCTATTGATTCCTATAATAATATTGCAGGCTTCGACAACATGAGCTTTTTAAGAAAATACATAAATTCTACAAAGGTATTAAATATGTATGATTTATTCAGCTTTATGGCCACAAAGGTCGTTAATGAGGCAAATAAAGCTACTTTAATAGTATCTGATTCAATTGAAGGAGACAATGTAATTCATAGCTATGACATTGATAAGATGCTAAAGCTTATAGAGTAAGCCCAAATAGACATAAAAAAAAGTCCCAAAATGGGACTTTGATATTTAAGCTATCTATTAGGGCACCAGTCCGAAATAGATAATTTAATTATAATTACTAAAGGTTTTTATGTCAACCAAATTGACGCAAAATTGTGTGATAAAACGTTTACATTTGTATACACATCGTATGCAATATGTATATTTTGTACGTGTTTAAAATACATTTGTCCGTATAAAAAGTTCTTAAATTTTTCTTTAGAAAATTTTTCAAATTTATGGTATAATTCAATGGCGAAAGGATTGATAGAAATGAAAAGCTATTTACAAAAGGCTTACTGCATGCATCAAACAGTTAGAATTTATGCTGCAATTACAACAGATATAGTAAAATTTGCCCAAGAGGCATTTAACATGTGGCCAACCAGCTGTGCTGCCCTAGGTAGAACACTAACAATGGGTGCCATAATGTCTTGTACATATAAAAATGATGACTTTTTAAACATTAAGGTAATGGGTGATGGTCCAATTGGTAAAATCACGGTAGAAGCCCATGATGGTAAGGTTAGAGGCTTCTGTGAGAATCCTGGTGTTTATCTATCTTATAATAACGGTCACTTAAATGTTAAGGACGGTGTTGGTGCCGGCTTTATTGAGGTTATTAAGGATTTACATATGCGTCAGCCATTCTCATCAACATCAGAAATTGTTTCAGGAGAGATTGCTGAGGACTTTACCTACTACTTTGCTAAGAGTGAGCAAATCCCTTCATCAG
>JAHHSW010000023.1 GCA_020024985.1 Anaeroplasmataceae bacterium
GTAAGCGTTTGAGCTTTTCATTTAAAACGACTATTTATTCCTATACTTATACAAAATATAGCAGTTTATAAAACTAAATATCTATGGAAGTTTACTAAAATGCATACTTGTACACTTTCATGCACTCTAATAAACTTTTATCTAAAAAAGACAGTAGCCAATATAGCTACTGCCCTAATAAATCTACCTATCTAATATCAAATATACAATGAACGCCCTTGTGCTCAAATACACCACCAAGGCAGCCCTTATTACATCTTACACAAAGCTTAATGCTATCAGGCTGATTACTCATTAGCTTATTTACATACTCTGGATCACAAATAAGCTCACGACACATTCCTGCACAATCAATTCTACCACTCCTTAGGCTCTCCTCTACAAATTCAGGTGTAGAAAGACAGCCAACACCACAAACAGGAAGCTTACTCCACTTCTTAACCTCATCAGCAAATGGTAAAAAGCAGCCCTCCTCCTTAAAATATGGATGCTTCTTAGGTGGAATTGTATCATTTAAATCAGAGTGGTTAGCAAGTGCTACATGGAAGCTTGTTACACCAGCCTCCTCTAGTGCTGGTACAACCCCTCTAATTTCATCCATGGTAATACCTGCAGTACCATAATGTGGCTCCTCAATTCTAATGCATAGCTTAAAATCAATTGGCATATCAGGTAAAGCATATCTAATCCTCTTAACTGATTCAACCGCAAAGCGAATTCTATTCTTAAGCTTACCACCATATGAATCAGTACGCTTATTAATAAGTGGAGATAGGAAGCTACCACACATTCTATCTCCATGAACCTGGATACAATCAAAGCCTGCCTTCTTACATAAAATAGCAGCTGATCCAAATTCATCTAGTATCTTTTCAATCTTCTTAGGCTTCATTTGGCTAATATAATTACTAGTAAGCTCATTTAGCTTAGCTCTAATATCATTAGCACTCTTCTTTCTTATTAGCATACCAGGTAACACCTTTAGCATACCTAGCATATCACTATCATCCTGATGAAGCTGAGCTGCAATTTTACAGTCATATTCATGAGCTATATCACATAGCTCCTTATAAAATCTAAAGCCCTTCTTTTTTACAATAGCCTTGGTGAAGGTTGATTTACCTACAGGTACATCACCTATAATAATCATACTACAGCCACCCTTAGCTAATCTTCTAATTTCTTCCTTGTACTCATCATCCTTAAGTCCCATTGTAGTTGGGGCAAAGATAATCCTATTCTTTAAGCTTACTCCTCCATAATTGATTGGGCTTAAAATATTTTCAAAACTCATCTTTATATAACCTCTTCGTATTATTTTTTTATACCCTCTTAAGACTATAATTGCTGGTTAGGGCCTGAAAAAATATAACCAGTAACTAGTATAATCCTCTTATTATAGCTTGTCCATAGGCTATAATAATTAATTTTAAAATTGTTATTATATCGAGTCTATCATACTACAAATAATCCATAAATTAGTGAAAATAACAGGCCAAAGCGGCCTGTTATCTCTACTTATTCATTATATAGTAAATCAAATATTTCTATATTATTATCATAATAAAGGCTTTGAAATTCACCCATATTCCTAGCTAGGGAATTTTCTAAATAATAGTCATGCATAAATATATCTAGGCTATCATTTGGATTAAAGGAATAGCCTGCAAAGCTCATTAGCTGAAGCAGCTCAGTTCTATTAAAGCCAAGCACTATAGCCATTTTATAGATATGACTCTTTTTCATTTGCTTACGACCAGTTCTAAAGCGTGAGCAATCGTCCTTACCTATTCCATTAACAAATAAGAAGCCCTTTTTAATCTTATTTTGCTCTAAATATTCATCTATAAAGCTCATAGGATTATCTATTCTACCATAAGGTATCAGCATCTCCTCTGTCTTCATTTCATTAAATAGCTTATTAATAGTAACTGAGGCTAATATATTTTTAGGAATAAAGCTAGGTGCCTCGCTTACCTCCCTATAGTCTTCTCCTCCTATAAGCCTACTACAGCGAAGTAGCCTAGGCTCATTTTTTGTATATAAGGATATTACTATATTTAGGCTAAGCCCTTTATTTAGGTATTCCATTAATAAGGAGGTTAATAAATTATATTCCTCGCCCTTATTAAAGCCTATGCTACCACCAATTAGAGGAAGCCCTAGGCTTTTATAGCCCTTTTCTATAGAAAAATCTATAATAGCTCTATAGCTAGCTAAAAGCTCATTATTATTTATGGCTACCAAAATTAAATCCTCGCCAGCCCTTCCTTCACCTATTATATTAATAATAGGCTCATTAATACCATCCTTTAATATAGACCTAAGGCTATTACTATTTTTTACTATATCCTTATACCCTGAAGCATCATCTAATAAAGGGAGTCCTATAGCCTCTACCTCTATATCACTTATATCCTCATTTACTATTTTTATATTCATAAACTTTCTCCTTTTCTATAAAAGCCTATAGCTTAGCTCTATAGAGGAGCTAACCTCTATATCCATAGGCTCAATATCGACGCTTGGAGCACTACTATCACTAAGTAGACATCTAGTATTAAGCATATCATAGCTTCTATACTCTATGTCACTTATTAACTCCTTATCGCTATAATTAATAGCTAAGGGCTTACCTAGGGTAATTTCCATTTCCCTAGCTATTAGCTTAGCCCTATTTTTAGCATTTTTAATGGCAAGCCTTATACATTCATCCTTATAAAAGGCCTCATCCTTAGCTATAAAGCTTAAAGAAATTTTAGCGTCAATTCCACCCTTACCTAAATTATATAATATTTTACCTAATAATTCATTATCTATAGGGAATTTAAAGATAAGATCAATATCATATCTATAGCCAATAAATTTATTTCTATAATTATTATCCTTATCTCTATAGCTTTCATACTCTGCCTTTACATTAAAGCTTCTAGTTTTAAGCTTATCTCTATCAAGCCCTAAGCCCTCTAGTATGTCCTTTACCTCCGAGGTCTCTGCCTGGCTCTTAGCTAGAGTATCACTATAATTAGCTAGGGTATTAGATATTCTTAAGCTAATAAGGCAGGTATCTGGCTTAATATTAAGCTTACCCTCTCCTATAACCTTTAATACATCCTCCATTTTTATCACCTCTAGCCTAAGTATAGGCCAATTTATAAATTAGCTAGCGTCAAAATTTGACGCATTTTACTTTTTTTTAAATTTTTTTCTTGTAGAATTCTTTAATTGAGTCTATAATGCAATTAAGGAATGTCAGTTCGACTGACAAAAGGTACAGGCTATGGAAAATTTAACAAGAAAAGAAAAAAACAAAGCGAATTTCTTAAGCTTTGCCCTAAAGGAGTTTGTAGAAAACGGAATTTATGATACCAAGGTCAGCGATATAGCTAAAAGGGCTGGGACAACTGAACGTACTGCCTTTCGCTACTATAGCTCTAAGCAGGAAATGGTTTTAGAGGCCATTAGGCTTCTTTGGCGTAATTATATGGCTATGGTAAGTGAGGAATTTAAGCAAATTAAAGAATTTAAAGGTCTTAAGGCTGAGCTAAAGGGAATTTTAATGCTATACGGTGAATTCTTTTTAACTGATAAAAAGGAGCTTTTATTTGTTAGTGAGGCGGAAGCCTACCTAACTAGATGTGGTGTCTCTATTTATGTAAATAAGAGCTTCCCACTAGATAGTAATAATTTAGGTCCACTTTATAGCTCTATTTCTAAAGGGCTATTAAATGGAGAAATTAGTAGGGCTTTAAATATAGAGGATTTATATTATAACTGCTTCGATACCCTACTAGGCTTCATGGAAAAGCTAGTTATTGAATTTTATAATAATAGAATTGATGAGGAAAAAGCCCTAAGAAGGCTTAATGAGGTAGCTTTAATGCTAGCTAATTCATTTTTTTAATAATGGTAATGAGAAAATTATATATAGATAAATTAAATAAAGGAGATGAGCATTAATGTATGATGTAATCATTATTGGTGGCGGTAATGGCGGACTTGCCTCTGCTGCTACCCTTGCTGAAAACGGCAAGAGCGTGCTTCTATTTGAAAAGCACAACATACCTGGTGGCTGTGGTACCTCATTTAGACGTGGTAGATTTGAATTTGAGGTTGCCCTTCATCAGCTATCACATTTAGGTTCTAAGGAAAACCCAGGACCACTTCGTGAGCAATTCCGTCGCTATGGAATTGAGGATGAAATTGAATGGATTGAAATTAAGGAGCTTTATAGAGTTAACTTCCATGATGGTACTGGTATTTCTCTTCCTGTAGATAGGGAGGAATGTATTAAGCATTTAGAGAAGGAATTTCCAAATGAAAGGCGTATTAGAGATTATTACGACACTGTTTGGGCTTTTTGTAATGAGGCTAAGGAATTTGCTGAAAAGTCTAAAAAATCTACTGGTGAGCCTGGCACTATTAAAAAGGCAATTATGAAGGCAGGCTTCCCTAAAATTTATAAGACCCTTCATAAATACGCTCTAAAGAGTACCCAGGATGTTTTAGATGAATTCTTCACAGACCCTAAGCTAAAGCTTGCCCTAAGCGCCTACTGGTGCTTCATGGGAGTAGGCCCTGACCGCTTCCCATTTGCTATTTTAGCTAAGTGTACTAATATTTATATGGAAAATAAGCCATACTATTTAAAGGGCACCTCTATGATGATGAACCAGGCTATTATGAATGCCTGTGAGAAAATGGGTGGAGAGGTTAAGCTAAGCTGTGGCGTTAAGGAAATTATTGTTAAGGATAAAAAGGCTGTTGGTGTAATTGATGAATATGGAAATGAGTATTATGCTAAAAAGATCATTTCATCAATCTCTCCTCTTGCAACCTATGGTAACCTTCTTAAGGAGGAGGATATTCCAGCTGATGCTAGAGAGTATTTAAAGCCATATACTGTAGGTATTAGTGCGATTACCTGCTTCATTGGACTTGATTGCCCACCAGAGGAAATAGGCTTTACAACCTCATTTACTCTAAACTATGAAAATCTAGATCCAAATGAAAGCTTTAAAAGAGCCTATGAGCTTCTTCCTAATGGAGATGCCCTAGTTGCGACCTGCTATACTGTTGATGATAAGAGTGTTTCACCACTTGGCACCTCAGTTATCACTGCTGGTACCCTAAAATATGGTATTGAATGGGAAAAGCTATCACCAGAGGAATATTACGAGGCTAAATATGAGGCCGGTAAAAGAATTGTTGAAAGGCTTGAGCATCTTTACCCAGGCTTTACCTCTCATATTGAGGAGATGGAGATTGCAACCCCTCTAACCCATATGCGCTATCTAGGTCATCCAGGTGGAGCTATTTATGGCTATGAGCAGGATTTAAACCAATCTGTATTCTTCTTCCCTACTGAAAGTAAGCTAGAGGGCCTTGAATTTGCCTCAGGCTGGGTTAATGCCTGTGGCTTTGGACCAAACTATACCTATGCCGATGAAATGGCATTAAAGCTTGTAAAGGAGATGAAGTAAAATGGCAGATATTAAAACAACCCTACTTTCTACCCTAGAAAATGGTAAGGAAACCTTAAATAATATTAAAACCCTAAGAAGGCTTAATAGAGACATTATATCTACTGAGTGTGTTCATAAGGCCTCAGATAGACTACATCCAAAGGGAATTAAGCTCGTTCTAAATGAAATTATAGATACCAAAAAGGAGGCTAAAATCTTTAGATTTACCTCTCCTACTGGCTATCTACCACCATTTGAGGCCGGACAATATATTAATATTTTTATTAATATAGATGGAGTATTAACCTCTCGTCCTTATTCACTATCATCATCTCCTAAGGAAAGAGCCTACTATGAAATAACTGTTGCAGGAATCAAGGACGGCTTTGTTTCTACCTACCTATTAAATGAAGCTAAGGTAGGAGATGAATTTGTTTGTAATGGCCCTAATGGAGTATTCCATTATCAGCCAGTCTTCCATAAGA
The DNA here is from genome assembly GCA_020024985.1 of Anaeroplasmataceae bacterium. Classification (GTDB taxonomy): domain Bacteria; phylum Bacillota_I; class Bacilli_A; order Acholeplasmatales; family Anaeroplasmataceae; genus Anaeroplasma. Next base: position 5,951 of record JAHHSW010000023.1, read on the forward strand.
AAAAATCTCTATTTTTAGCAGGAGGCTCTGGAATTACCCCATTTATTTCAATGCTAAGAGAAATACTAGAATCTCGTATGGATAGAGATATAGTTATGCTATATGGAGCTAGAAATGAAAAAATAGCCTTATATCATGAATATCTTAAGAGCCTAAGTGAAAAGTTCTCTAACTTTAAATACTACCTAGTAGTATCTAATGATGATAGCTATAATGGTCCTAAGGGTTTTATTGATAAAAAGCTTATTACAAGCCTAGTCCCAGACTATATGGAAAGAACCTCATATATTTGTGGACCACAAATTATGAACGACTTCTGCTATAATGAGCTTATAAGGCTAGGGCTTCCTATTAAGCAGGTAAGAAGAGAAATGTTTGGTACTAGACGTGATATTTGTAATGAGGAGGGCTGGCCTTCAGGTATCAAAGGAGACGAGGTATTTAAGCTAACCATTAATGGTAAATCCTATGCTGCTAAAGCATCAGAATCACTGCTTACTACCTTAGAGCGTCATGGCATTAGAGTAAATGTTTGCTGTAGATCTGGTGAATGTAGCCTATGTAGGGTTAAGCTAGTATCAGGTAATGTCTATTTAGCTAAGGGAGCTTTAATGAGAGCCTGTGATAGCAAATATGGCTACATCCATTCCTGCAAGGCTTACCCAATTAGTGATTTAGAAATTAAGCTATAGAGCTTTTATATTTATACTACTGGGCTACCCATTTACTTGGGTAGCCCTTTTTAAATAAAAAAATAGAGTGAAATAAATCACTCTACTTAACTATCTAATTAATCTAGCTTCTTAATAAAGCTACGTCTTCTTTTATGCTCTATACCCTCAAAGCGTGATAATAAATTATGAATTTCAAAATTATCCTCTAGGGTTAAATTTGTTTCAATGTATTCAACATTAGTCTTATCTAATAGCTTCATTAAATAAGCATAAATTTCAGCACTTACACCCTTATTCTTATATTCAGGTAATACACCAATAAGACCAAGCTCATAGGAATGAGGCTTTCTTAGGGTCTTCAATAATCTATATAGGCAGGCTGGTGTTAGCTTACCACCTGACTTTTGTAGGGCCTCACCAATAATTGGGAAAACTAAGCCAATTCCAACAAGCTTATCATTTTCATCAGCTACTGAGGTTAAGCAGTCTGGCTTAACAATTAGCTTGAAGTTAGAAATTAAGGTTTTCTTCATATCTGTAGTCATTGGTACTGTACCATATAAATCAGCATATGAATCATCTATTACTGAGAAGAACTGATCTGCATACTTCTTTATATACTCACTAGTTCTTTTATACTCTACTCTATGTAAATTATTTCTTTCTAATAATCTATTAGCTATAGCCTGAACCTTATTTAAATCATCCTTATGGCTAAAGAAACGATTTTCAATCCAGTCTACATCCTTACCATACCCACAGCCCTCAATTAGCCTTTGATAGTAATCATAGTTATATTGCTCAACAAAGGTTGATAAATAATCAAAGCCCTCGATTAATAAGCCCTCACGCTCAATATCAGAAAAGCCCATAGGTCCAATAACCTCGTTCATTCCTAACTCTCTAGCGTAGCTCTCTACTGCATCAAATAAGGCTCTTGCAACCTCCTGGTCATCTATACAATCAAATCTTGTAAATCTTACCCTTTTTTGCTTCCACTTCTCGTTAGCAAGCTTATGGTAAATTGCAGAAATTCTACCTACCATTTTACCATCCTTGTAGGCATTAAAATATTTAGCATCAGCTATTTTATAATAGCCATAGCTCTTTTTAAATATTTTCTTTTCATCCATGTAAAAGGGTGGTACGAAATATTCATTACCCTTATAAAGCTTTAAAGCAAAATTTAAGAACTCTCTTTTTTGCTTACGTGTTTTAACCTCTAATACCTCTATCATAGCTATACTCTCCTAACTATAAAATTCCCGTTTAATATTTTAACTCATTTAAGTAAAATTTCAATAGATTTAGTACAATTAGCACTAAAAAGTCCCAATATGCTCCATATTTACAATTACCTGTATCAATTAATTTACAATACTTCCCTCTGGTAGTATAATAATACCTAGTTTGGAGGCTAAATTATGAAGAAATCAGTAAATTATATCGAGGAGAATTTATCCCTAGATTCAATTAAAAAGAATGTACTATATGGAAGATATAAGGGCTTCGAAATTACTGTATATATTGGTAAAATATCTACAGCCTACATTAATTATTACCATGCCTTTGATATAAATGAAAAGCTTACTAATAATATAATAGATACTAATGAAAATAAATTCGTTCGCTATGAGCTTGAGGAGCTTGGTATTAAGCTAACCGTTGGAGGCTGGCTACGTAAGCTTAATCTAGAGCTTCTAGTAGAAAAGGTAAATGAGGTAATTGATTTACTTATTAAGGAAAAGATAAATCCTAATATCTGTGCCTCTGGTGGCTATGACTATAATGAGACAGATACTATAAAGGTTATTAATAATAGATATATTAAAATAGGTCCAAAGGGCTTAGATTTAATTAAATACCATGAGGAGGATTTAAAAAGACGAGAGGCTGAAATACCAAATAACTACCTAAGAGGTATACTTGGTATTATTGCTGGAGCTATATGTGCCGCAGCAATATGGATTGCGGTTGAGCTAATTGGCTTCTTCTCACCTATAGCCTGGGTATTTAGTATTATCCTAGGAGATATATTCTATACCATGCTTCGTGGTAAAAACAATAAATATAAGCTTATAGCTCTTGCAATTATCTCTATTGTAGTAATGGTTACAACAACCCTTGCTACCTATGCTGTAATTGCTAATAAATACATAGCTGATAGCAATTTAGATTCTACTATTTTTGAGGTTTGGGTAAACGACTATAACTTTAATCAGCTAATAGTAAATAGATTAGTATTCAACTCTCTATTCCTAGCTATAGGTATGGCGCTTAAGGGCTCTGAATATTATGAGGTCTACACTAAAAAAAGAGTTAAAATTACTGATATGCCTGAAACCAAGCATAAGCATACAAAGGAATAATGGAAAAGGCTGGACATTAAATTGAATGTCCAGCCTTTTTATATAGTCTTCAATTAGTGACAGCCGCAACCACCCTCATGGCTATGATTTCCACAGCTGTGCTCACCACAGCTATTTCCCTCACCATGCTCATGCTCATGATGACTACAGTTTGCATCAGTTGAATACTCTAAGGTATTATTTAATAAAGCCTCTACTGCCTTATCACAGTCTCCTGATACACCTGCATATAGCTTAATACCTCTAAATGATAAAGCATTCTTAGCTCCACCACCAATACCACCACAAATTAGGGCATCTACCTTGTTTTCAACAAGGAAGCCTGCTAAAGCTCCATGTCCTTGTCCATTAGTAGGTACAACCTCACTTTTTACTACCCTTCCATCCTCACAATCATAAAGC
>JAHHSW010000230.1 GCA_020024985.1 Anaeroplasmataceae bacterium
ATATACGATTGGAGCTGATTATATGAAAAAAAAGAAAAATAATTTGATTGTCCAAAAAAGTGTAAAAATCGTAATTATTATTTTAGAAATCTTAATTTTACTTACCCTAATATGGTCTATAGTAGGATTATTTACTGATGATGATTTAGAAATAAGAATTAACCAAATATTCTTATCACTGCTTGGCTTAATTTGTTTATATATACCGGCCTTTATTTCTCGTAAATGGAAGCTATACATTCCATCTAACATGCAGATAATCGCTGTAGTATTTATCTTTGCCCACTTTATCCTAGGTGAAATATTTAGAGTATATGATTACTCCCTACTATTTGATAAAATACTACACACCACAAGTGGATTAGTCTTTGCGGCAGTAGGATTTTCACTTGTTAATCTTTTAAATGAAAGCAATAATACCCATTTAGAGCTTTCCCCATTCTTTGTTGCCCTATTCTCCTTCTGCTTTTCTATGATGATAGCAAGCCTTTGGGAGGTATATGAATTTACCTTTGACTCAATAACTGGTAACAATATGCAGCGCTGGCAAATTATTGGTGATATTTTAGAGGTTAAGGACCCTGGTAGGGTTGGCTTAATAGACACTATGGGTGATATAATCGTATGTCTAGTTGGAAGCCTAATTGTATCTATTGCTGGCTATTTCTCTCTTAAATCCAAGAAAAATTGGCTAAATACTATAATGATTAGAAGCCTAAAGGACTTAGATAAGGCAAAGGAGGAGGCAATCCAATCTCACGACATAGCCTTTGAAAAAATAGTTGATGAGCTTGAAGAGATAAAGGAAGATAGTAATAATGAAAATGAAGCTAGGATAGTAGATGATGAGGCTACTAATAGCGTAAATGAATAGTAAATAAAGATAGGGAGCTACAAAATTTGTAGCTCCCTATCTTTATTTACTTTGCAAGTGATCCCATTGGGTCCCAAGGCTTAAGCTCAATAAGCTCTCCATTTAAAGCCTCAAGCTCAGTCTTATTTAAATACTTCTTATTAATTACAGCCTGGTATACAAACTGATCAAACCAAGATGAGGACATTATATAATAGCCCTCCTTACCATTTTCAGTACCCCAGCTATTTTCAATCTTCCACTTAGTTGGCTTATTATTATCTAAAGCAACTCCTGTAATACACATAGCGTGATTCATAGTGCTTGCTCTATAATCTAGGCTTCTACCCTTATCCATAATATAGTCTAGGCCAGTAGGTGTTTCAAAATCAAAGGCCTTATCAGACCAAATACCACCTGTTCTATCACCATAGAAGCTTACATCACTACCAAACCAAACAATATTATTATCCTTTAATTCACTAACAATAAGCTCCTTCATTCTTTCCATCTCTAGATTTAAGTGAGTTACTGGCTTACCACCTAAAACATTACCTAAGTACTTAACAGTATAAATTCTATTAAATGGCTTAGACTCTGTTGGGGCATTAATAATACTTACAAACTCATCTAGGTAATTACCTAAATATCTTTCCTTAAACTCTAAAGGTGATGAGAAGCTATCTCTATGACACTTACCATCCTTATCAGTATATTCAAAGCTAAAGCTCTTTGGAGGTAATCCATATAAAGAAATTAATAATCTATAAATCTTCTTTAAATACTCCTCCTTAAGCTCACGCACCATTTCAATATTATGCTTAGAATAAATA
>JAHHSW010000231.1 GCA_020024985.1 Anaeroplasmataceae bacterium
GTATTAGATATTCAAAGAAAGAATAATAAGGCTATTGAAAATGGTCGTAAGGTTGAGGCTATGTACTCACTTTCTGCTGAGCTTATTGATAATCATGATAAGCCATTTATCTTTAATTTTGTTTTAGAGTTTTTTAAAAGCTATATGCCTTATGATTTTTCAATTATTGATACTAAATATAAGCTATATGGTAGTGAGGTTAAGGATCAGGAATGGAATGATATGCTTTGCTATTCTTTAAAAAAGAATATGCCAGTAGGTAAGGGAACCTTTGATTTTGAGAACTCCAATTATTTAGTTTTCCCAATTAGAAGCACTGAATATGAATATGGATCCTTATATGTAAACCTTACTAGCTATCTGATAGCTAATGATGAGGTTGAGTTTATAAAGAAGAATATTCTTCATCTAGTAGTAGCCCTTGATAGAGAGCTTGCTATTAAAAAGCAGGAGGAGGCTAATGTTGCGATTGAAAAGGAAAAGTTTAAGAATTCAATTTTAAGAAGCCTTTCTCATGATTTAAAAACTCCACTTACCTCTATTAAAAGTGGAAGTGATTTGATTTTAGAAAGCTATGATGAGCTTGATGATGAAAGTAAGAAGGATATAGTTAAGGATATTTATTTAGAGGCCTGTGATTTACAAACCTTTATTGTTAATCTATTAAATATGACTAAGCTAGATCAGGGTAAGCTTATTAATAATAGAAAATATGAGCCAGTAGATGATATACTAGCTGGTGTATATAGTAAGATTTCTAAGTTCCTTAATGGAAGAAAGCTAATTATTGAGCAATCTGAAAGCCTGGAGTTTGTTTATACAGATCAGGTTTTATTAGATATGGTTTTAGTTAATTTATTAGATAATGCGATTAAGCATACTAAGGATAATACAACCATTAGGGTAAGCTACCATAAGGAAAATAATGGTATGATCTTTATAGTTAGTGATAATGGTGGGGGAATTGATCCTAATGCCTTAGATAAGATATTTGAGGATTTTTATTCACTTGCTAAAAATGAGGATAGACGTAGAAGCAATGGACTTGGTTTATCTATTTGTAGAGCTATTGTTGAGGCTCATGGTGGTCATATAAGGGCCTATAATAATGAGCAGGGTGGAGCAAGCTTTAGTTTTAATATACCAAATGAGGAGGTCAAGTAAAAATGACAAGTAAAATTTTAATCGTTGAGGATGATGAGGCTATAGTAAGGCTTATGAAAATAGCCCTTAAGACTAATGGCTATGAAACTATAGTTGCTAATACTGGTGTTGATGGAATTTCAATGTTTTTAAATGAAAAGCCTAATTTGGTTTTATTAGATATGGGCTTACCTGATATAGATGGCTTTGAGGTTTTAAAGCAAATCAGAATAGTTTCAGAAACACCTGTTATTATTGTATCAGCTAGAGATCATGAGCTAGAGAAGGTAAAGGCCTTAGATGAGGGAGCTAATGATTATGTTACTAAGCCCTTTAATATAGGTGAGCTGCTTGCTAGAATTAGAGTAGCCTTTCGTTTAGCTAAGCCTACTGAGGCTGTTGAGGTCTTTAAGCTTGATTATTTAACAGTAGATTTCGATAAAAGAAGGGTTACAATTGAGGGTAATGAGGTACATTTAACTCCAATTGAATTTAAGCTTTTAAAGCTATTAATTGATTATAAGGGAAAGGTTTTAACTC
>JAHHSW010000232.1 GCA_020024985.1 Anaeroplasmataceae bacterium
AAACAATATTCTCTGATTCTGAATATTTAGATGGTGTTACTATATCTCATGAGGAATTTTATAAGAAGCTAATAGAGACTAATGAATTTCCTAAAACTAGTCAGATAAGCCCCTTTGATTATGAGGAGGAGTTTAAAGGCTATGTGGGTAAGGAGGTTATAGTTATAACCATCTCTAAAAAGCTATCAGGGTGCTATCAAAGTGCTATAATTGCTAAGGCAGATAATGAAAATATTTATGTAATAGATAGTGAAAACGTCGCAATAGGTGAGCAAATATTAGTAAGATATGCTGTAGAGCTTAGAAAAAAGGGCCTTAGAGCTAAGGAAATAGTTAATATGCTTCAGAAGGCTAAGAAGGATATTTGTGTTGTAGCCCTACTTGATACCCTAGAGTATTTAAAGAAGGGTGGAAGAATTAGCGCGACTGTTGCCTTTGTAGGTACTATGCTATCAATTAAGCCAGTTGTTGCAATTAAGGACGGCAAGGTAGTGATGGTTGGTAAGGCAAGAGGTAGTAAGAATGGACACAATATGCTAAGAAAGGAAATATTTAATTATGGTGGGGTTGATTTTGCACTTCCATACTGTGCAGCCTATACTGGCCTATCTGATCATTTAGTTAAGAAGTATTTAGAGGATAGTAAGGATTTATATGAGGATAAGACGAGTTATGTACCAATTCGTACAATTGGCTCAACTATTGGTACTCATGTAGGACCTGGAGCCATCGCTGTAGCCTTTTTCAAAAAAAAATAATTAATTAATGGTTGAAAATAATTAATTACTATGATAAAATCAACGTGCTTTTGATCAAGCCTCGCATTTATCCATTTCGGAGTAACCAAATGGTTGTGCGAGGCTTTTATTTTTGTCTGGAGGCGTGAAATGGAAAACAAGAAAACCTTACCACTAATTATTAAAATGTCTATACCACCGGCACTATCAATGCTTATACAGTGCTTATATAATTTAGTAGACTCTATTTATATAACTAGATATGATGAGCTAGCAATGGAGGCAATTTCCTTAGTTTACCCTATTCAAAATATTATTTTAGCAATAGGTCTTGGTATAGGAATAGGTATTAATGCCTATGTTGCAAGAAAAATAGGAGAGGGAAGAATGGACTATGCTAAAAATGGTGCTACCCTTGGTGTAATCCTCTCTATTATTCATTATGTCTTAGTATTAATGTTTGGCCTACTATTTACAGGTATGTTTATAGAAAGCTTCACCGAAAATCAAAAGGTAATAGAGTATGCTAATACCTATATAAATTTAATAATAATATTTTCCTTCACAACGATAGTGCAAATAGCCCTAGAGAAAATTCTTCAGGCTGATTCTAAGATGCTGCTTCCTATGATTTCTTTACTTGTAGGATCAGTAGTTAATATTGTTTTAGACCCAATATTAATCTTTACTATGAATATGGGAATACTTGGTGCCGCTATAGCTACAGTAGTAGGACAGGTTATGGCGACAATTATAATGGTTTATTTTATCTTATCTAAGCATAATAGAATTAAGCTAGATTTTAAGAATTTAAAAATGGATTTAAAATGCCTTAAGCAAATATATTTTGTAGGTATACCATCTATTATATTAACAGCTATACCATCAATTATGGTAAGTGCTATGAATTATATTTTAGTTACTATAAATAATAT
>JAHHSW010000233.1 GCA_020024985.1 Anaeroplasmataceae bacterium
TTCTGCAACAGTATACCTATAGACACCCTCTACCTCCGGTGATAGAGTTGGTACTAATTTAATATAACTCCTAATAAAATAATTTCCTATAAGTCGTCCTGGTCTTCCGTTAACCCAATCATTTATAGTACAAAATTCTTGAAATAAATAGCATTCAAATATTTTTCTTTGTTGAGCTATGTAATAACCAGGTTCGGTTAAAGTATATGACTTTGTGATAGATTCAAAATTTCTTTTTTCTCTAGTGTAACTAGTTTTAACAGATGTATCTACTGTTGAAGATATTTCGGAAGACAATGTTCCTGTAACACCAATACCTAAGATTTTATTTTCTATTTTACCCTCTATACCAGCTCCTAATGTACAACTTACGGTATTACTAATTAACTCCTCATAAGTGCTTGCAGAAATGTTCTCTTCAGAAACTTGATAAGTTAGACTAAACTCTTGTCCATCCAAAACCTCCATAAACGAAGTGTATTCTATAACTGGTATACTTATAACCTTTTTTGCTTTATAAGCTCTATAATAGTTACTTACTCCCATATTTGAACTAGTACATCTAAGTGACCTGTATTCTATAGCTCCACCAAAATAATCCATATTAACTGGATACTCATCCATGTCCGAAATTTCAATAGAGCCAAGCGGTGGTTCTATATAAAAAGCTTCTACTTTAATTGTAGATAAAGATATCATGGAAACAATTGACACTAAAAACACTATTATTTTTTTCATTTTTATTCTCCTTTCAATTTTATACCTGTAATACTTGTTGCAAGCCTATTATTAATATTAGAAATAATACCATCAACATAAGCTATTCCTATTACATTATCACCTAGCTTAATTATTACCTTAGCCTTTGAAGCAGAAATATTACTAACACTAAAGCTAATATTTCCATCTATAATGCTATTAAAGTAAAATATAGCATCAACCTTGAATGAATAATCATATCCATCACTTGTTTTATCATAGGTGCCTACCTGCTTATCATAATAATAAAAGCTTTCTATTACTCTTGGATTAGTATAGCTATTATCTACTATTTCATCATAAGCAAGATAATATTTATTTAAATTTGTATATTTTAATACCTTGTAGGCATTTAAAAGATAAATACTATCAAATGAGGCAAGCTTATCATCATTTACTATATGATCATTAAAATCATAATAGCTATTAAATTCAAGCTTATTAATAGGCTCCTTTATAATTTCATTTTGATCATCCTCTATATAATTCTCATTCTCTTCCTTGTCCTTAGGAACTAAAAATCCAGCTATATAAGGTGAATATCCATCTACGCTAAATTTAACCTCTACATTACCAGGCTTTAAAAAGAATACTGTATTCCCCTCTAGCCTAGCTGTATCATTAGTAAGTAGCTCAATCTTATAATTTTCAATTTCCTCTGACTTCTCATTATAAACCTTAAAGACACGAGACCCGCCAACCATTATTTTTCCAGTAGATGTCACACTTAGCTTCTTTAAGGTAGGAGCTTCGGTATTTGTATCATCTGATGGAACTATGGTTGGTACATCTAAATTACCACTAGAGCTAGGAACAGTATCAGCTGACTCTTTATTTACTTCTCCACTACATGAC
>JAHHSW010000234.1 GCA_020024985.1 Anaeroplasmataceae bacterium
AGCTAACTAATAACGATAAAGCCTCATTATCTATTGAATATCCCTCACTACTAAGCTCATCTAAGGCAAGCTTATCAAGGGGAATATTCTTAAGCTTAATATCAATTACTGAGGCAAATCTTTTAAGCTTCAAATATTTTTCATTTTTATAATCAAAGCTCTTAGTAAATAAAAGAATTAAGACATTTTCACTAGCAGTATCATTCATAGCTGTACAAAGCTCTGTTAGCTTCTTATCAGAGGCAGTAAGTAGCTCCTCAGGGCTTCTAGCAATAACTAGCTTAGGTTCATTAAATAAGGAAACTGTAGTTAGCTCATCGATTAAGGAATATACTCCATCATCCTCTAAATCATAGCTTACAACCTCTAGATCACTATTTATACTATTTTTAATTTCCTCTATTTTTTTACTTCCAGCCTTTAAATCATCTGTTGTAATTATATAGCTATGCATAAAATCACCTGCCTAACTTATTATACCATATTATATTACTAGGGCATACCCAAAGGTATGCCCCATTAATTTATTTATTCTCTTCCTCTTTAATTTCATTAAGAAGCTTAATATCCTCCTTAGTTAAAGGATAGCTTTCTAATAGGTCTGGTCTTCTTAGAAGTGTTCTTCTTAGGCTTTCCTTCTTCCTAAAGCGTTCAATTAGCTTATGATTTCCATTTAAAAGCACCTCAGGTACATCCATACCATCATAGGTAACTGGTCTAGTATACTGTGGGTACTCAAGTAAGCCTGTAGAAAAGGAATCATCTAAATGGCTTTCCTCTTTAATCGCATGCTCAAGCAAACGAATAACACTATCAGCTATAGTCATAGCTGGAAGCTCTCCTCCAGTTAAAACAAAATCTCCAATAGAAATCTCTTCATCAACATAGCTTCTAATACGCTCATCAAAGCCCTCATAATGTCCACATAAAATGACTAGCTCCTCATATTCCTTAAGCTCCATAGCTATAGCCTGATTATAGCGTCTTCCCTGAGGTGTCATCATTATTTTATGAGCATTTGGATCACTATTAGCCTTTAGACATCTATCAATGACATCTACCTGTAAAACCATTCCCTGGCCACCACCACATGGTGTATCATCAACATGGCGATGCTTATCAAGGGAATAATCTCTTATATCAATTGCCTCTACCTCACAAACGCCCTTTTGAATAGCTCTTTTAATAATAGATTCATCCTTAAAGGCCTCTATCATTTGTGGGAATAATGTAAGTATCTTTATTTTCAAAATAATCCCTCTATTTCATCAACAACAATCCTATCACTAACCTCAGCTATAAATTTCTCAATAAATGGCACTAATACATTCTTGCCATTATAGGAAACTACTAAATAAGAAGCCTGTGGAAGCTCTCTTACCTCCTTAACAGTCCCCCTTGCCTCACCATTTTGGTTAACTACCGGAAGTCCAATTAAATCACTATAGTAATACTCATCAGCCTCTAGCTCATTATGTCTATCAAGCTCACTTACATAAATATCATCACTATGATATTTTTCAACTAAATTAATATCTAATAATCCCTCAAAGCTTACTAAATAATAAGCTCCAAACTCACTAGCCTTATTAACCCTTACCTCATCATAGC
>JAHHSW010000235.1 GCA_020024985.1 Anaeroplasmataceae bacterium
ATCTAGAGTTGATTATATAGCTGATAATCTAGGTATAGAAAAATCTATAGTTATTACCTTAATCGATAAAATGAGGCAAGCTAAAATTCTTGCTGATAATAACGACATGACTGCCTTCATAAAGAGTGGTGAAGAGGGTAAGGTCGATAGAGAGCTTTTAAAATACGCTGAAATGGAAAGATATTTACTTAAAAATATTAATCCAGGTAAGCAATGTATTGATTTAAAGAAGTTAAATGATAGCTGTATTAGAGAAGGAAAAATTAAGGGAAGTACAGTAAAAATATTTAAGTCTATTTTACTTTTCTGGGTAATTAAGGGCTATATGAAGAAGACTCTTAGAACCCTAGATACATCCTATGAGTTAGATTTAAACTACACTCCAGAGGAGATTAGCAAGAAGAGTGAGGATAGATTTAATGTAGCTTTCTTTGTTTTAGAATATTTATTTAATAAGAAAAGCAAGGATAATGATGCAGTTTTATTCTCTATGAACGAATTATTATATGCTTATAATAATAGAACTGATTTATTTAATTCTAGTGATAGCAAGAAAATAGGTATTCAGGAGCTACAGGATAGCCTACTTTATTTAACTAAGTGTTGCATTATGAGCATTGAAGGAGGCTTCTTAGTTCTTTATAATGCAATGCAAATAAAGAGATTAGTAATGGATAATAAAATTCAATATAAGCAGGATGATTATAAGACCCTTAAGGAGCATTATGAATTAAAAATTCAACAAATTCATATTGTTGGAGAATATGCTAATATGATGGTTAGAAATTATGATGAGGCCTTAGAGTATGTAAATGATTATTTCCAGCTTCAATATGATGGATTTATTAAAAAATATTTCAAGGGTAATAGAAAGGGTGAAATAAAGAGAAATATCACCCCAGCTAGATATAATAAGCTATTTGGAGAGCTATCTGATGCCCAAAGAGGAATAATTGATGATGAGGATACTAAATATATTACTGTTCTTGCAGGACCAGGAAGTGGCAAAACTCGTGTTTTAGTTCACAAGCTTGCAGCGCTTTTACTTTTAGAGGATGTGAAGAGTGAACAGCTTTTAATGCTTACATTTTCTCGTGCTGCCGCAACTGAATTTAAGGAAAGGCTACTTTTTTTAATTGGTGCTGCAGCTCATTATGTAGATATTAAAACCTTCCATTCCTATGCGTTTGACCTATTAGGTAAGATAGGTAATTCAGAGGAATTTGATGAGGTTGTACCAACAGCTACTAAAATGATTTTATCAGGAGAGGTAGAGCCTGAAAAAATAGCTAAGACAGTATTAGTTATTGATGAAGCTCAGGATATGAGTGAAAAGGATTTTGCCTTAGTGGAGTCATTAATTAGTATTAATCCAGAAATGAAGGTTATCGCAGTAGGAGATGATGACCAAAATATTTATGAATTTAGAGATTCAAATTCTAAATATATGGCTAAGCTAATGGTATATGATGAAGCTAAGAGCTATGAGCTTATAGCTAATTATAGAAGTGCTAGCGATATAGTTAGCTTTACTAATTCCTTTGTAAAGAGAATTAATGATAGGCTTAAGAGTACTGATATAGAATCAGCTTATGAT
>JAHHSW010000236.1 GCA_020024985.1 Anaeroplasmataceae bacterium
AAATATAGGTCTATAATTAGTAAGGTTTTGTTTTAGGGGTGATTATTGTGAACAATGATTTAACAGTTGGTAATCCACAAAAGGTGCTTTGGATGTTCTGTCTACCTTTATTTGGTAGTATAATTTTCCAGCAGCTTTATAATATTGCAGATAGTCTTGTTGCAGGTAAATTTTTAGGAGAGGAAGCACTTGCGGCAGTAGGTAATGGTTATGAAATAACCTTAATATTTATAGCCTTCTCATTTGGTGTTAATATAGGCTGCTCAGTAATAGCATCTAGCCTATTTGGAGCTAAAAAGTATAATGATTTAAAAACTGCGGTTTTTACAACCTTAATAGCTAGTGTGGTTTTATGTGCAGTATTAATGCTTGCGGGCTATTTATCTTTAAAGCCATTACTTCATTTAATTAATACTCAGGAAAATATCTTTGATGATTGTGTCCTTTATTTAAATATTTATATATTAGGCTTCCCATTTGTTTTATTTTATAATGTAGCAAATGGTATATTTAGTGCCTTAGGTGATAGTAAAACTCCATTTTATTTTCTAGCAACTTCATCTGTTGCGAATGTAATAGCTGATATAGTATTTGTTGCTTGCTTTAAGATGGGTGTTGCTGGTGTAGCCTGGGCTACCTTTATGTGTCAGGGTATTAGCTGTGTATTAGCTGTATTCTTTGTTTTCAAAAGATTTAATAAGATAGAAACTGAGGGTAGGGTTAAGATATTCTCATTTAGATATCTAGGAAAGATTTCTGTTATAGCTATTCCATCTATTCTTCAGCAAAGCTTTATTTCAATTGGTAATATTATTATTCAGGGTGCAATTAATTCCTTTGGCTCTGCAGTAACTGCTGGCTATTCTGCCTCAATTAAGCTTAATAACCTAGTAATTACATCACTTACTCAGGTTGGTAATGGTGTAAGTAATTATACTGCTCAAAATTTAGGTGCCGATAAGCTTGATAGAGTTAAGCATGGCTTCTGGGCCTCAGTAAAAATGGTACTATGTATAAGTGTTCCAATTATAGTTCTATACTGGGCAATTCCTGGACCATTAGTTAATTTATTTATGGATAAGCCTAGTGATAAAGCTTTAAATACTGGTATAGAGTTTTTAAGAATTGTTTCTCCATTTTATGTAATAGTTGCAGTTAAGCTAGCAATTGATGGAGTTTTAAGAGGTGCTGGTATGATGAATAAGTTCATGGTATCAACCCTAGTAGATTTAATTTTAAGAGTTGTTTTAGCTCTAATTTTATCAAGAAGCTTAGGAACTATGGGTATATGGATAGCTTGGCCAATTGGCTGGGGTGCAGCAATTATTCTTTCTATTATTTTCTATAGAACAGGCCGCTGGAATCATATTACTCCAGAGGAAGCTCTACAAAAAGAAGAATAAAGCAGTAATATTTCGGTATTTACTTGTAAATTTATAATACAATTGTATAATGTTAATGAAAAGTAGTTTAGAATTAGGCTACTTTTTATTTTGGAAATGAGATGGAGGTGTTGATTAGATGTTTAGCTTGGCACATATAATTTCTTTAATTATCGCAATACTTTTGATTGTAATCATTCATTATAGCTTAGC
>JAHHSW010000237.1 GCA_020024985.1 Anaeroplasmataceae bacterium
TGGAGAGGGAAATTATAATAAGGCTAATAAGAGTACCCTAAGAAGTATTATGATTTGCTTACCTATAGTAGAGCTATTAGTTTTATTATTAGTAATATTTGGAAAATATATCTTTATGATATATAGCCCTAATAATCCAGCTGAGCTAGATCGCTTTAATATAGCTATTAATGAGGTATTAAGGGTTTTACCATATGTATTTATATTAGAGCTTGGTAGATGCTTGAATATAATTTCAATAAATGCATTACAGGCGGCTGGAGATGTTATATTTCCATTAATTAATGCAATTATATCAATGCTATTATTTATGGGCTTTGGTTCAATTGTTCTTGGTGTTTGGCTTAATTTAGGCTTGCTAGGCGTTTATCTAGCCTGTGCTATTGATGAGTGCTTAAGAGCCTTAATTATGATGATTAGATGGAAGAGTAAAAAATGGCAAGCTAAGAGTATTGTTAGAGCTTAGCTAGTTAAGTAAATGGACAAAAATCGAATATTTGTTCCAAGAAATTTAAACTTGTTGAAAAAACAATAAATAGGTATTACAATATGGTTATAAATATTTTTAAGGATATTTGTATAATCTATGATATATAGGGGGAATATTATGAAGCCATATATTTTAAGCTGTTGCTCAACAGTTGATTTATCGAAGGAGCATTTAGAAAATAGAGAAATAGAATATACTTGCTTCCATTATCAGCTAGGTGATAAGGAGTATGTTGATGATTTATATCAAAGTCTTTCTGCAGAGGAGTTTTATAAGGCCATGGCAGATGGTGCTGAAACTAGGACCTCTCAGGTTAATGTAGTAGAATATGTTGAATATTTTAAAAAGCTATTAGAAACAGGTAAGGATGTATTGCATATTACCCTATCAAGTGGTTTATCAGGAACCTATAATAGTGCCTGCCTAGCAAGAGAAATAGCTCTTGAAAGCTTCCCAAATCAAAAGCTATATGTAATAGATTCCTTAGGGGCTTCATCAGGTAGTGGACTATTGATTGATACCCTAGCAGATTTAAGGGATAGTGGTATGGATATAGATGCCTTAAATCAGTGGACATTAGATAATCGCTTAAGATTAAATCATTGGTTTTTCTCAACTGATTTAACCTTCTATGTTAGAGGTGGTAGAATCTCAAAGGCTGCTGGCTGGTTTGGTACTGCCTTAAAGATTTGTCCATTATTAAATGTTAATGATGAGGGTAAGCTAATACCTCGTTATAAGGTTAGAGGAAAAAGGCTTGTAACTAAAAAGATTATAGAAAAGATGGAGGAGTGTGCTGATAAGGGGCTTGATTATGATGGCAAGGTCTTTATCTCTCATTCAAATTGTTTAGAGGATGCCTTGAATTTGAAGAATCAAATACTTGAAAAATTTAAGCATATCAATGGCGATATATTAATAAATAATATAGGAACTACTATTGGTAGTCACACTGGTCCTGGAACCGTTGCGTTATTTTTCTTTGGTAAGGAAAGAGAAAGATAGTAATTATAGCCTAGCAAATTTTTGCTAGGCTATTTCTTATAGTGTGCCAGGCATGGCACTAATCTTACTGGTGAAAGTCCAGTCACGAGTATTTGT
>JAHHSW010000238.1 GCA_020024985.1 Anaeroplasmataceae bacterium
ACTATCACTATCAAGAGCTAATGCTCTTAAATACACATCTCTAAAATTACTTGTAGGCTTTATATTAGAAAATCTAACAAATTTATTTTTATCCTTCGTAGAAGCTATTAAAATAGAGCTATTATCTAAAACCTCTAGTACTCTTAAATTATGAGCCGTAAAAATAAGCTGACCCTTTCCTCTCTCTGCTAATACCTTAACTAATTCACCTAATAATATCTCAAATATACCTCTATCTAAATCATCAATTAGAACTAAAGCACTTCTATCATTAAAGGCAGTTATAATTGCTGATGCTATAGAAATTATTCTTTTAACACCATAAGCCTCATAGGCTAATGGTATTACAGATTCATTTCTTACTGAATTAAAGCTAACCACCTTAGCTTCTACACCCTCATCATTAAGAGTTACCCCAAAGGATGAATTAATACCAATAGTCATATTAAGTATAGAAGTTAATAGCTTATTAATGCTATTTATAGCAAGCTCTAGAGTGGGTATAGCTTTTAAAGGAACTAAAGTGCCTTCAATAAGATTTACCTTAAGCTTAGAAGCTACTAGCTCTAAGCATATTTCATTTTTAGACGCATTACCATATATAGAATTATTAGCTATAACCTTAATACTATATCCATAGTTATTGAAGCTTTCTAATATTTGATGCATAAATTCATAAAGCTTAGCATCCTTAATTACTTCCTCTAAGCCATAAAAAATAAAGGATTTTGAGATGCTTTTAGCTACACTAAGCCTACTAATTAGTTTTTCGTAATCAAAGTGTTTTAAGCCTATTTTCTTACCATCTACAGTAACACCTATAGCTTCCTTAACACTACCCTTACTTCTATCTATTCTAAAGGAATATCTTAGCTTATCATGAGTATAGATTAAAAGCTTCTATTTAATAATGGTAGTAGCTTTAGCTTCTACGTTTGCTTTAAAGACTACAAAGTACTTTACTTTGTACTCATTATAGCTAAATACATATTCTAAAGTGGTAGTATTATCACCAGCTTTGATGAAATAAAAAGGTAGCCTTAAGGACTCTTTTGAGGATAATAGCTTAAATATCTCCATAGCCTCAATTACTACACTCTTCCCACTACCATTTGGCCCAT
Organism: Anaeroplasmataceae bacterium; assembly: GCA_020024985.1. GTDB lineage: Bacteria > Bacillota_I > Bacilli_A > Acholeplasmatales > Anaeroplasmataceae > Anaeroplasma. The sequence continues at coordinate 1,122 of JAHHSW010000238.1, forward strand.
AAAGAGCTGTAACAGGCTTTAGTTCATCATTTTCAAATTCTATTTTAGAATCTATAATATTCTTAAAGTTCTTTAGTCTTATAGCCTTTAATCTAATAGCATCCATAGTTATACCTCTACCTTTCTATACTATTCCTATAGCAATATTTTAGCTATTTTCTATAGTCTATTAATAATTATGGTATTTAAGGCTTCCTTTACTTTAATAAGCTTTTGTGCTATCATATCCATTAGTAAAGGTGGAACTGGGATGCTGTCCCTCAGTACAGATTGTGAAATTATCACAAGTTCGACAGACTAATCATTAATATTCATGCTGTGGATATTAAATATGATTGAGCCTGTAACAAGCAGCGGGAGTGGGTAGAGCTTTGGCTGTCTTATTTATAAATCAAGGGTATTGCTTAATTTAGGCAATACCCTTTTTCTCTATACAAAATAATAGAT
>JAHHSW010000239.1 GCA_020024985.1 Anaeroplasmataceae bacterium
TAGTATTTCTCTTTACACTAGTAGAGGTAAGTATATTATCCTTAAAGCTGATATTTGCTCCCATAGCCTCTAAATCCTCAAGTATTACCCTATCTCCCTGGTGAGAGCTGGGATTCATATCTAAAATATTAATTTCACTACCTAAGGCATTCATACATAAATAAAAGGCTGCCTGGGAATAATCCCCCTCACATATATAGCTAGTAGGCTTATAGCTTTGATTTCCCTTAATGATAAAGCTTTTATAGGAATCATTAATGATTTCTATTCCAAAAAGCTTTAATATATCTAAAGTTAAATCAATATACCCCTTTGATTCTAGCCTAGTAGTAATATTTATCCTACTATCATTTTCTAGTAATGGTAGAGCAAATAATAGTCCAGTTATAAACTGACTACTAATATCTCCTCTTATATTATATTTTCCACTACTCAATTTATCTTCTATTTCAAGAGGTAAATAGCTATTTTGATAGCTATATTTAATATTTTTCTCCTTAAATATATCAAAATATGGAGCTAAAGGCCTTCTAGCTAGGCCTTCCCTACCAATAAATGTTATTTTCTTAGCATTAAGCATAGCAATAGGTATTAAAAATCTTAGGGTTGAGCCTGATTCATTACAATCTATAAGGCTTTCTACTCTTTTAACACTAGAGCCATATATTTCTAAATAATCATTATGCTTAATTATTTTAGCTCCTAATGCCTCCATACCTTTAATAGTAGCCTCTATATCACTTGAATATGAAGCATTCCTTATTATGCTTTTTCCCTTAGCTAAAGAGGCTGCAATAATCGCTCTATGTAATAGGCTTTTACTAGCAGGCACTCTAACGCTTCCGCTTAATTTACTTTTTCCCTTTATTCTTATATCCATATTATCTTAAATCCTTTAGCTTATTTTCATCTATCTTATAGATAATAGGCTCATTATAATCCTTAACTAAAATAAAGGATACAATTCCAGCAATATTCTTTTTATCATGACAAGCCTTCATTAAATACTCATGATAATCATATTCCTCTACTGGTAATCCATACTTATTTAATAAAAGCTTAATTGGCTCATAAATTTCCTTATTAGTAATTCCTAAAGCTATTCCTAGCCTCAAGGCCATTAAAATACCAATAGAAACAGCCTCACCATGTAAATATCCCTTCTCAAGCTCAAAGGCATGAGCAAAGGTATGGCCAAAATTTAAAATCATTCTTTCATTTAAATCAAACTCATCCCTCATTACTATCCTAGCCTTAACCATTAGGCTCCTATAAATGATTTCCTCATCAATTTGAGCCTTATTATTAAGTAAGGTAATCAAGCTAGAATCTCCGATTATGGCATGCTTAATTAGCTCTGCCGCTCCATTACTTAGCTCTCTTGGAGGAAGGGTATTTAATACCTCAGGGTCTATTAAAACCATAAGTGGCTGATAAAAGCTTCCTAAGATATTTTTTCTTCCATAAAAATCTATACCAGTTTTTCCTCCTATTGAGGAATCCATTTGACTTAATAGGCTAGTTGGAATAGCTAAATATGGTATGCCTCTATATAGGGT